>JAZGFD010000165.1:0-9106 GCA_036479115.1 Saprospiraceae bacterium
TTTGATTTAGTCCTGATCTCTTGTAACGGTCATAGATGCTTTTGTACTTTGTCATTGATTTTGTTATTTATGGCAAAGCTAGACCATAGGTTGCGAGGAAGCTAGATGTAGGCCGTCGCACGGATACAAGCAGCTGGGGTTTTTGAAAATGTTCGTTGTAGGAATTTTGGGTATGTTATGTTCTAATTTTATACAACTTTTTATTGGCAGATGGATAGATATGTCAATAAAACTGTCAACGTATATCATGAGACCTCACAATGCCAACTACTAACAGTAATGACTTAGAATTATTTGTGGGTCAGGAAACTTTCCGTACCATGATAAAAAATTATTAGAAAGTTGAGTTTTAGGGTCTTATTTTGATGGAGGGATAGCAGGCCTCACTTCTATCTTACTGGGCAGTGTTCGTTCGGGCATTTCTATTAGATCAATAACCATCTGACCAATGTCTTCCGGTTGAATTTTCCATGCATCTTTGGAAGAAGGTGTTCTGTTATTAAAATGTGTGGCTACTGATCCAGGCATGATCGTTGTCACTTTGATTCCCCTCTTACGTATATCTAGCATTACAGCTTGGGTAAATCCTACCAGTCCAAATTTGCTGGCATTATAAGCAGATCCCAAAGGGAAAAAATTAGTACCTGCCAAACTAGAAATTGTAATAAAATACCCCTTGCTCTTTGTCAAAGCTGCGAGGCTACTTTTTATAGTATAAAATGCACCTGTGAGGTTGGTATCAATTACTGCATTCCAATCCTCAATAGACAATTCTTCTATTGAGGCAAAATGCCCCACACCTGCATTAGCCACTACAATATCAATATGTCCCATTTTTGTTAGCACCAGATCCATCATTTTTTGTTGGTCATCCCATGATCTAACATCAGCTTCTATAGGCATAACTTCTACTGCAGCTAGTTTCTCTAGATTTCTGGCAGCCTGCTCTGCATTCGATTTGCTTCGGCTAGATATAGCCACATGAATGCCTTTTTTTACCATGGCCTCAGCAATGCCATATCCTATTCCTTTCGAACCTCCTGTGATGATTGCTACTTTATTTCTAATGCTCATGATTACTTATTTTATCAAATCTATCCAAAAAAAACAGGAAGAACAATTTAGTTTGCCATTAAAAGTTAAGTGAAGTGAAGAAGGTGAATTAGATAAAGGGGGTGAAGAGGCCATTTTATTTTTTGAGCCCCATTGCTCAAACGCCCGAAAAATTTGCAATCAAGTGAAAGAAAAATTTGCAATTTGATCTTATCAGGAAAAGCGAAGAGGTATAAACTTAAATCAAGGGGTGAAACCACTTTCATTATATAGGAATTGCAAATCCAAAACAGTCTTTAAGGAGTATAAATTATTGCTTTTCCAAAGGTATATGGTGTTTTCGTAAGTATTCGATAACTTGTGTAATCAGAAGAAATTGTCATCATTTTGGGCAAAAATGCCGCCAAATCATTACATTCACTACTCATCCAAGGGCGTTGTCCCAAGGCTATTCAGCTTAAAAACCTTCAGCCTTTCTATAATGACTACAATATTGAGTACTCACGTATTTTCCTTATAAATGGATTTGTAAAGATCAATATACTGCTGGACAGTGTCTTCTAAATGAAATTGTTTGATCGGTTTTTCAGACCATTTTTTTTCTATAGCGTTTATCATCTTGGATTTTAAACTCCTGGGATCCATATTGTCAAATTGTAAATATTTCCCACCTATCACTTCATTCAAAGCTCCTTTACCAGAAATAATTAATGGTGTGCCAAGGGCTATTGTCTCTACTGCTGCAAAACAAAATCCTTCACTATAGGAAGGGACAATGACGGCATCAACATTAACAATAATGTTTTTAAGAGATTCGAAAGACATTGATTTTTTTATACTAATAACTCTTGATATTTTCTTTTTTTCTATTGTAGAAATTACCTTTCGTGTAATTCCATCCATTTTATTAGGAATGACCAAATCTATGGTAAAATCGTCTCTCTCTTTACTCAGAAGCTGTGCTGCATTAATTAGTATATCAAGACCTTTTGATATTCCTACCCTTCCAAAATAGAGAAAACGTGTTTTATCGATTTTCGGGTTTGGCAAGCCTGGTATAAACTCATTATAATCAATTCCATTATAGATTCGAACAATTTTTTCGGGATTGATAAGATTTTTTGCAAGAGCATTTTTTGTAAATTCTGATACTGCAACAAATCGATGAAATTTCATCATTAAAATAATTTGTTCAAAGGAATAGTGAAGTAATTGGGAGAATAAATGAATCCATGGGAGATGAAACCAAAGCCTTCCCCATACTTCATGAAAAGTTATAATTGCTTTTGTTCTTGTCCATTTAGAAGCAAAAAAAGCAGGTACGGCGGCATTGTATGATGTGGTATGAATGATATCATGATCCCTAGCCTGTTTTATGGCTGAATAAATAGATAGAAATGTAAATACATATCTGTTTTGATAGGGCAATCTAATGATCGTAACATTTTCAAAGGTTTCAGTCCTTGGCAATGACTTATTATATTGGTTAGTGAGAATGGTTATTTTATTGTCTGTCTGATTTAATTTATCAACAAGATTTTTAAATAAAGTCTCCACTCCGCCAATATGCGGGTGATAATATTCCAATATGAAGAGAATTTTCAAATTTTGGATTGTAATATGAAAAGCCTAAGATACAAGAGAAAAATATTAAGGGGCATATTAAATAAATATGCACTAGTGCACTGTCAAGTGTTAAATGACGGGTTGGCTTTGCGCATAATTTGATCCTGAACGAGGCAAAAAACGCAGTCATAGCAGTAGATATGGCGAGTATTTTTAACAAAGAGCAAGTTCAAAAGATGCCAAAGCTACCCGTCAATTTATCCTTGACAGTGTACTAGTGCTTTGTCAAGCTATAATTGATGGATGATTTGGAATCTTTTAATCCTGCATAGCATTGGAAAATAATTTCCTTCGGCTAGGGTCAGGACAAGCATTTAGTTTGCTAAAATCGTAGCACCCCTCACTTTCGCTGTTCATTCAGTTGAAGATTACCACCTTCACTCCTCGGGATCACTCATTCTTGCCTTGAGCAGAATTAAAATTTGTATCCATTCCGAAAACTTGCAAGCCAAAAAGTTTTCTTCGAGAAGCTCTGAATAAACCTTTTGGTGAAGTTTGAGCCCACTCCGGAAACACACAAAATCAAAAAAGTTTCTTTTGGCGATCTTTATATTTTTTATAATTAGCTGATACTCAGGCATCACCGAATCTCAATAAATGTAAATCTCATCCAAAACAACTCATTTTGTGAAAAATGTCTGTTTCCGGAGTGGGCTCAAGTTTACATTTTACTCAACTTGCTGAATCTCAGGCATCACTGAATCTTTAAAAATGAAAATCTCATCCAAAACAACTCATTTTGTGAAAAATGTTAGTTTCCGGAGTGGGCTCAAGCTTTCATCAAACCCAACCCATCAGTTATGGCTTGACACAGCACTAGTTCTTTTGGGCTTCTTTATTTTCTCTTTCTTTAAGGGCGATCTTTCTGACCAACTGTGTAACCTGTCTTTCTAGTAATACCAATCTAGAAGAAAGATAAAAGCATATCACTACAAGAAACCCACTGACCATAAATATAGCAGCACTTACGGTGCTCTTAAAGCCCACAGAACGCGCTATTCTACCAGCCACGGCATCAGGAGCAATTGCCAATAGCGTAATAAGTAGCCAAAAAAACAACCAAATGCCAGATGTGACCACAAATTTATGTCTCTGACGAAGTTCTACTATTATCATTACAATATAGTAAATGGCTATAAGTGGTGCTATTAGTTGGTAAATTTCCAATTTAGTTATGATATTATTACTTATCCAAATCAAAAGGCATGCCGTAAGCAGTTAGACTCTTAATTTCTGTATTACAAACATTGATTTATTATGGTTTGGAAGCTGAAATGATATATAAATTGAGTGTGTATATCAATGACCCATCCGCCTTTCTCGAGACTTACAATAGCTCTTTTCAAATACTACTAAACTTATTAGAAATTGATTCAGGTAAATGAAATTTAAAGTCATTAAGAAGAGACTTATCAGTAGTAAAAAGATAATTACGTCCTATTTTTCTGTTTGGTATCCACTTATGAAAAGGGAGTATAGTGGATGAGGTTTCTTGTATTCTGTAACAATGATAATTTTTAGGAAGAAGTTTTTTTACTTTTCTAACCTCTGTAATATGTAATATTTCAATCAGAAGATTTGGGTTATGTAATTCGATTGTGTTTTTTAAACCCTTCAATGTTTGCTTCTCTAAATCTTCAACGTCTATTTTAATATTCGTGATCTTACCCTCATGTATCAAATTTTTAAGAGCATCATCTCCTTTTTCAATTGTCACTTTTTGAGTAGAATCATGGGCCTTTCTTTTTTTGAGACTTGCTATTGAGGTTAGAAAATTATCCTCCTGATTGTAGTGATATATGGTTTCTCCATTCTTATCTGTTAATCCTTTATGGTGAGATGTAATATTGCTAAAATTGTTAGCATCTCTGTTTTTATTGACTCTATCTACACAGACCTTTTGAATGTCAAAAGCATAAACTTCATTCTCATGATTTAAAGCGGCAATGAGACTGTAGATACCAGAATAGGAACCAATATCCAATACGTGCCCTGAAGACTTTAATGTCATATAATTCCACAACAGAAGTGAGATGAACTCCCATCCTGTAAATTCAGTCCAAAAGAGTTCTTTAACAACTACATCATCATTTGTAGAAAACATGATAAAAGCTGGTAAACCTGGAATAAGAATCACTGAGTTTCCAGTAATAGGATTGTCAGCCCAAAATATTTTTTTTTCAGGCAATAGCATTTGATTATATTTTGTGCGTTCCATTTTGAAATTGTCTTAAACGAAATTGTCTTTATCATTTTAGAATAACACAGGAGGGATCAATTTTGGATAAAAAATAGTTTTTTTCAAATTTTAACTATTTTCTATAAAAATGCCTAACTACTTTAGAGCATATAGGTATCTGGTTTTGTAGTAATATTAATAGCCCAAAAATCACCAAACTTTACTGCACGTTGTGATTAATGACTTCTATATGATGCTATTTCATTTAAAGATAAATGCCAAACTGAATATTCCCCTCCCCTAAGTTCTGTAGGTTAATTCATGACTGAATGTAAACAGATCACTATTCTCATTTTCTTATCTTCTATTTTCAAGCAATACTACTTTTCACAAAGTGATATCCATAAAGTAATGAATTCATTTTATGAAAAATGGTAGTTCTGTTTGGCCAGTATTTATTTTTTACCGTGACAATGTTTGTATTTTTTGCCACTGCCACAAGGACAAGATTCATTCCTACCTACTTTCTTTTCTTCTCTTTTAAAAGTAACTGGTTTTGAAGGACGTTGAGTTACTCCTTCGGCTGCTGCTCTCATAGCTTGCTCCTCTCTACTCATTTTCACTTTTGTGAGATCAGTTTTCTGTTCTTTGGCTTCCTTTATTTCTTGACCACTTTTCCCAAAGATCAATTTGCCTTTCATAAGGTAGGCCGATACATCTTCATTGATGTTATATATCAGTCTCTCAAATAGGTCATATGCCTCCATTTTATAGACCACAAGTGGGTCTTTCTGCTCGAATGATGCTGCTTGGGCTGACTCTTTTAATTCATCCATTGACCTCAAATGTTCTTTCCATTTTTCATCAATGATAGCCAGAGTAACAGCTTTTTCAATATCTTTTACAATAGTTTTACCATTAGAATCCATGGCTTCTTTGAGGTCAGCAGAGATGGGAAGTGGGTTCTTTCTTCCATCTGTAAAAGGAATGGCTATTCTTTTATATTTGTTTCCTTCATGTTCTTGTACTCCCTTTATGATGGGCAGCAGGATGTCTTTAATCCTATCTTGCTTCATCGCATAAAAATCCAAAGTCTGTTTTTGTAATTCCTCTATCAGTTCGGCTTCGGGAGCTTCGTTATACATGGCTTGATCTATGTCAGGATCATAAGCCAGTACTCTTATACATTCATTCCTAAAGGCATCATAATCACCCACGCCTTTATAGTCAATTGCTATAGATTCAGCTAAAGAAGTGAACATGTTGAACAAGTCTACAGATAATCTATCACCAGAAAGTGCATTGTTTCTTTTTTTATAGATAGCTTCTCTTTGAATATTCATTACGTCATCGTAATCCAACAACCTCTTCCTGATACCAAAATTATTTTCTTCTACCTTTTTTTGCGCCCTCTCTATGGATTTAGTAACCATATTATGCTGTAGGACTTCTCCCTCTTGATGGCCCATTTTATCCATTAGTTTGGCTATACGCTCTGAATTAAAAAGACGCATCAGATTGTCCTCAAGAGACACATAAAATTGTGAGGATCCAGGGTCACCTTGTCTTCCTGATCTACCTCTTAACTGACGATCCACACGGCGAGAATCATGTCTTTCTGTAGCCACTATTGCTAAGCCCCCAGCCTGTTTCACTTCATCACTTAGCTTAATATCAGTACCCCTCCCTGCCATGTTAGTAGCGATAGTTACATTGCCAGGATGGCCTGCTGCCCCTACTATTTCTGCTTCTCTTTGATGTTGTTTGGCATTGAGTACATTGTGTTTTATTCCTTTTAGCTGGAGCATACGGCTGAGTTTTTCAGAAATATCAACAGAAGTAGTACCTACCAGAACAGGCCTTTTATTGCTGGTCAGTATACTTATTTCTTCAATTACAGCATTGTACTTTTCACGCCCTGTCTTATACACCATATCTTCTCTATCGTCTCTCACTAATGGCCTATTAGTAGGGATTACAACTACGTCTAGTTTGTAGATGTCCCAGAGCTCTTTGGCCTCCGTCTCTGCAGTACCTGTCATTCCTGCTAACTTGTGAAACATTCTAAAATAGTTTTGTAATGTTACGGTAGCATATGTTTGAGTAATATCGCCGACTTTCACATTTTCTTTGGCCTCCAAAGCTTGATGAAGCCCATCGGAATATCTTCTTCCTTCCATCATACGACCTGTCTGCTCATCTACTATTTTCACCTGCCCTTCCATTACCACATATTCTTCATTTTTATCAAAAAGAGTATATGCTTTTACAAGTTGTGATACAGCATGAAGCCTTCTAGATTTTACAGAAAAATCTTGAATCAATTGCTCTCTATCATCGAGATATTTTACTCCATCTTCTTTTTCTCTTGCATCTAAATCCTGCATTACTTCGGCAATATCAGGCATGAGGAAGAAATTGGGATCAGCTTCTCCTTTTGAGAGGAAATCCACACCATTTTCTGTCAACTCTACATTTCTATTTTTTTCATCAATTGTAAATAGTAACGGAACATCCACCTTATACATATTTTTGGATTGCTCCTGCATGTAGAAGTTTTCTGCTTTTTGTAAAGTAACTTTTATCCCTTCTTCACTCAAATACTTAATAAGGGGGCGATATTTAGGCAGCGCTCTATAAGCCCTAAGCAATACCAGACCGCCTTCTCCTTCTTCCGTTCCAGAGGAACCTTCTTTTATTAATTTTTTGGCCTCCGCGAGGTAGCTGGTGGCCAATTTCTTTTGGGCATCGTAAAGTTTTTCGATTTTAACCTTTAGTTCGTAGTATTCCTGTTCTTCGCTGCCATGAGGCACCGGTCCTGAAATAATTAATGGGGTTCTGGCATCATCAATAAGTACCGAATCCACCTCATCAATCATAGCATAATGATGTTTTCGTTGTACTCTTTCACCCAGTGATCGTACCATGTTATCCCTTAAGTAATCAAAGCCAAATTCATTGTTGGTACCATATACTATATCGCAGCCATAAGCTGCTGACCTCTGAGGAGAATGAGGTTTATATTTATCAATACAATCTATTGTGAGAAAAAGAAATTGAAAAATTGGGCCTATCCATTCGCAATCCCTTCTAGCAAGGTAGTCATTTACTGTTATTACATGTACTCCTTGTCCAGTAAGGCCATTGAGGTAAGCAGGCAATGTAGCTACCAAAGTTTTTCCTTCTCCTGTCATCATTTCTGCTACCTTTCCATCATGGAGTACCATCCCACCAATGAGCTGTACATCATAATGAATCATATTCCAAATGATTTCACCTCCTGCTGCCATCCATGAATTTTTCCATACGGCTTTGTCTCCAGTAATAGAAACATAAGATGATTTGGCCGCGATATCCCTATCATGGTCTGTAGCTGTAACTTCTGTTGTGGCATTTTGAGTAAATCTTCGTGCTGTTTCTTTGACTACTGCAAAGGATTCTGGTAATATTTCTTTTAGGATTTCTTCGAGTGCTTCGTCTCTATCTTTGTAAGTAACATCTATTTGATTAAATATTTCTTCACGAGTTAGTAAGTTCTGCTCTTTGTCTGCATTACTTTTGAGTTCATTAATTTCATTGTCAATTTCAGACAAATAGTCAGCTACTTTTTGTCTGAACTCATAAGTTTTATTCCTCAGCTCGTCATTAGAAAGTGACTGATACGCTTCACAATGATCATTGATTATATCAATATTGCCTTGATATTGCTTTACGTCTCGGTCGTATTTGGTGCCAAACACTTTCTTGAATATATTGAGCATATAATTTTTTTCTTAATTATGAACAAAGCATTATAAAAAACAAGTGCTAATTTCATACCATAGCAAAGGTACTGCCATATCGGCATATTGGCATTATTCTTTGACCAAGAATTGGGTGAAATAATGATTTTTTTATTCATACTCAAAACTAAATAAGAATATAGGTTGCTTTTGAAAAATAGTTTTAGCTATTTTGCAACCGCTTTGAAAAAAGCAGGGTCCTATAGCTCAGCTGGTTAGAGCACTTGACTCATAATCAAGGGGTCCGAGGTTCAAGTCCTCGTGGGACCACTTTTTAAAAAGACTCATTATTTTATTAATGGGTCTTTTTTTATTTTATCCCATACCTGTGTTGTTGATCCCACTCCAAAAACATAAAAAATATAAAATGTTTCTTTTAGTGATCTTATCTTCTTTTTGTGACTACTCAGGTACCATTAAAAGAGAATTAAGTTTGGACTATTTGCATCATAGTTGAGTGCATATT
>JAZGFD010000166.1:0-14954 GCA_036479115.1 Saprospiraceae bacterium
TCCTTTTGGCGAATTTTACATTTTTCTCAACTCGCTGATACTCAGGCATCACCGAATCTCTGAAAATGTAAATTTCATCCAAAACGATTCTTTTTCTGAAAAATGTTAGTTTCCAGAGTAGGCTCAAATATATTTATGGTACCTTCTTAGGTAGAGCCCATTTTTTACCTCAAAAGGGCCACGTGAGTAGTTGTCCTTTAAGAAAAAGAATCAATGAGTAGAAAGAACAATAAGATAAAATGTTGGCTCAATTTTTATATTTAACATCGGTTTTTCAGAGTAGACCATAAAAAAGTGACTTGTAAATCCAGTTATTAGATATTGCTATTATCGCACATCACAATCGTGGTGCAATGTTTGATCTTGATTGTCAAATAGATTTTATATTTAAACTGAGTTTGAGTATCAGGATAGTTTGATATTTGCTCATAAGTAACTATTCAAGTACATCAACTTTGGCGTATACTTGAATAGTTATCAATATTAATTCAATACAATACCTAATGAAAAAGGTGCCATGAAAGATTACTCCTACGTATTTAATGCTCATCCATCCTTTATTGAAAACTTGTATAAAAGGTTTCAAAAGGCTCCTGAAGATTTAGAAGAAGGGTGGAAGGTTTTCTTTAGAGGGTTTGAATTTGGACATAATATTGACGGCCAAATGACAATGACTTCAACAGAAACAAATGGTGTAATTCCTTCTGAAATCGCTAAAGAATTTGATGTACTTTCGATTATCCATGGATATCGGTCCAGAGGCCACTTACTGAGCACAACCAATCCTGTACGACCTCGTAAAGATCGTAAGCCATTTTTAGCAATAGATGATTACAACCTTGAGAACAATGACCTAAAACAGTCATTCAAAGCTGCTGAGGAAATGGGCATGCAGGGCAAGAATCTAGGTGAGCTATTAGAGCATCTTAATAAACTGTACTGTGGAAATATAGGGTTTGAATATTCTCATATAGAAAATCGTGAAAAGCGAATGTGGCTGAGAGTTAAAATCGAAAACAGAGAACTCACTTCTGCTTATGGACTGGATCAATCTATAAAAAAAAGAATATTAGAAAAACTAAATGGGGCAGTAGGGTTCGAAAGTTTTTTAAATACTAAATATGTTGGCCAAAAGAGATTTTCTTTAGAAGGAGGAGAATCTGTAATCGCCGCCCTAGATCGTATTATCACTGTGGGAGGTGAGAATGGGGTACAAGAGGTGATCATTGGCATGGCGCATAGAGGAAGACTAAATGTGCTTGCCAATATAATGGGAAAAACATATGACTCTATCTTTAATGAATTTGAAGGTGAGAGTTTGCCTGAAATGAGTCATGGCGATGGCGATGTAAAGTATCATTTGGGATTTTCTTCACAAGTCACTACTCCAAAAGGGCATTCTATACATCTTAAGCTCATACCTAATCCATCACATCTAGAAGCTGTAAATCCCGTGGTAGAAGGATTTTCACGGGCCAAAGCGGATATACTCTATAAAAGTGACTATGATAAGATCTTACCCATATTAATACATGGCGATGCTGCAGTGGCAGGTCAAGGTGTAGTGTATGAAACGGTACAGATGAGCCAACTGGAAGGATACTACACTGGTGGCACTATCCATATAGTGATCAATAATCAAGTAGGTTTTACCACTGACTTTCATGATGCAAGGTCATCTACCTATGCTACTGCTGCTTCTGGCATTGTACAAGCACCGGTGTTTCATGTGAATGGGGATGATCCTGAAGCATTGATATGGGCTGTGAATTTGGCCACTGAATACCGCCAAAAGTTTAATAATGATGTATTCATAGATGTGGTATGCTATAGAAAACATGGACATAATGAAGGTGATGATCCAAAATTTACTCAGCCACATCTTTATGACTTAATTAAGAAACATAAGGATCCTAGAAAAATATATGTGGAGAGGTTACTGCAAAGAGGTGATGTAGATAAGGATTTGGCTGAAGGGTTAGAAAAGAATTTTTGGAATGACCTACAAGCCAGATTAAATAATGTAAAGCAAAAACCCTTGCCTTACCAATACCAAGAACCTGAAAAAGGCTGGAAAAGTCTAAAGAAAACTAAGGCTGGTAATGACTTTGAGCATTCTCCAAAAACAGGTATTCCAAAAAAAGAAATTGAAGATATATTAGATCACCTAGTGACTCTTCCTGATGATTTCACTCCCATGAGCAAAGTCAATAGATTGTTAAAAGGAATGAATAAACTGCTGAATGCTGGCACCTTGGATTGGGCATTTGCAGAATTGCTGGCCTATGGTTCTATCCTTAGGGAAGGTCATGATGTGAGACTGACTGGCCAAGATGTACTCAGGGGTACATTTTCTCACAGACATGCTATTTTTAAAGATGACAAAACATTCAAAGCATACAATAGACTGGAAGGAATGACTCCTGAACAAGGAGCTTTCAGGATATACAATTCATTTTTGTCAGAATATGCCGTATTGGGATTTGAATACGGGTACTCTTTGGCTTCTCCTGATAATCTTGTAATATGGGAAGCGCAGTTTGGAGACTTTCACAATGGAGCACAGATAATGATAGACCAATTCATCGCAGCTGGTGAAAGTAAGTGGCGGAGGATGAGTGGACTCGTAATGTTGCTACCTCATGGGTATGCTGGTCAGGGGCCAGAGCACTCCAGTGCAAGGATGGAAAGATTCTTACAAATGTGTGCCGAATACAATATGACAGTGGCTAATATTACTACTCCTGCTAATTTTTTTCATGTACTTAAAAGACAATTAAAAAGGCCATTTAGAAAGCCACTTATTGTATTGTCCCCTAAGTCATTGTTACGCCATCCAGAGTGTGTATCAAAGATCAAAGACTTTCAGACAGGCACTCACTTCCAAGAAGTAATAGATGATCATTCTGACACCAAGAAAGTGACAACTTTATTATTATGTACAGGAAAGATATTTTATGATTTGAATAAATATAAATCAGATGATAAGAGAGACGATGTAGCCATTGTAAGGTTAGAACAAATCTATCCATATCCAAAAAAGAAGATAGAAGCCATTTTTACAAAATATAAGGGAGCTACTATAAAATGGGTACAAGAAGAGCCTTTAAATATGGGAGCATGGCAGTATTTATTAAGTTTTTGGAGAAACCCAGAGATCCAAGAGATAGGGAGAAGAGTAAGTTCATCTCCTGCTACAGGATTTAAAAAAATACATGATCAGCAGCAGAAGGAAATAATAGAAAAGGCTTTTTCTTAAATAGTGCCTGAAAGGAAACTGTCGAATTTTATGAAATAGAAATACGCCAAAAGTTTTATGCAGAGCTTGTCGTAGTGAACTATTTCTAATTTTGATGAGCTTTGGTTCAGGCACTAAATATTTACTCAACACTTTAAATTAATAAATCTACAGGTATTTCCATTTTTTGAAATCTCAAATATTCTCCCAGTGTTTTGGCTTGAGCATCCATTTTAGTACTTGCTGCTACGCCATCCTCAAGGTATCCTTTGATGTAAAAGTTGAGGCCCTTTAGATTGGGGAACTCATATCTAATGATTTCAAATGGAGCAGTATCAGGAAGGAGTGTTTTAATTTTTTTTACGGTAAGATATTCAGATAGGAATGCATATGATTTATCTGTTTTTCCCCATATTCCTACGTTGGCATTGCCTCCTTTATCACCTGATCTGGCAGCATATATTTCACCCAGCCGGGCTGTTTGTATTGGGCCTAATACCGATGTTGTAATGTTGTAATCAATGGGTTTTGAAATTGGGTTGGGTTTTGTATTTGCAGGCATTTCATTGAGAAGTGTTTCATTTCCATCCACATTAATTTTTTGAGTGAGATATTTTTTTTCGATTAAGGCTGGAAAGTGTACTATTCTAGGCCTTGCAGGTCTGGGAGGACTGCCCATACACCAGCCTGGCACTGTACATAAGGCAAGTTCTATCAGCTTAGAAGTAAAGAATTTTCCCGCTTTATTAGCGTCTTTGTCTGTTACTGATATGCGCATTGTCGAAAAGCCTTCTTCAATAGATTTGAGTTCATCCGTATCATTTTTAAAAAGTTTAATATCTAATTTATCAAAAGCATTTTCACCGCCAACATTTTTTATAAAACTTTGCTTTAGTATTTCAGCTTTCCGTTCTACGTCCATCCCAATAAGGTGAAATGTCATATTATTTTGATAACCTGCTACGCAGTTTATAGTAACTTTCGCAGTATCCGTAGCAGGACTACCTTTGGTCTCGCTTACTTTTACTCTATCCAAACCATCATCACTAAGGTTAATGGTATCAAAATGAGCCACCACATCTGGAGTGATGTACTGAGGTGCGTTAATTTCATAAAGTAATTGAGCTGTGATAGTACCTGTACTTACCAGTCCACCAGTGCCCGGATGTTTTGTAATTACAGCGCTTCCATCAGAATGTAATTCAGCAATAGGAAAACCAATATTATCAAAAGAAGGCACTTCATCAAAGAAAGAATAATTACCCCCAGTTGCTTGTCCTCCGCATTCTATAATATGTCCTACAACAGCGGCCCCTGCTAAGGCATCCCAATTGTCTTTACTCCACCCAAAATGATAGGCAGCTGGACCCATTACTACTGAGGTGTCAGACACTCGCCCCGTTACCACGATATCAGCACCTTGACTGAGTGCTTGTACAATACCCCAACAGCCCAGATAAGCATTTGCTGATATCGGTGTCATGTTGCTTTCAGCTAGGGTCGTATTTTTTTCTAGATGTTTTAGAGAAGCTCCTGCCTTCTGTAAGTCGCTAAGACGAGGCATTAAGTCATCGCCTTCTATATAAGCTATAGAAGGGTGAACCTTTAGCAATTTGGCCACAGATTTAAGGGCAGCAGCGAGGCCTGAAGGATTGAGCCCCCCAGCATTTACTATTACTCTGATGCTTTTGTCAAGACAAGTGCCCATGATGCCTTCCATTTGTTTTAAAAACGATACGGCATATCCTGTTTCTGGTCTTTTTACTTTGGCTTTGTAAAGAATAGCCATGGTCAATTCAGCTAAATAATCACCAGTGAGATAATCTATGGGGCCACCTTCTACCATTTCTTTAGCAGCAGAAAATCTATCACCATAGAATCCACTCATATTCGCTATAATCACTTTATTCTTATTATTGTTCATTTTTACACCTCCTTATTAAGCATCTCAAAAATGATCTAATGTGATCAAGAAATGATTAAATATGGGTAAGAATCATGATGTGCATTTCAAATTGTCGCTTTGTCACAAATTATTTTGATAAAAAAATGTCAAAGGTAACTGTATCTCACTATATAGCTATCATATTGTTATCTCTCTGTGATAATTAGCGACAATCCGAAATGATTCCGAACCAATAGGTATATAATCCATGTGATCAGCCACTATGTAATTTAAAACTTGTGATTTGGCATTTTTATCCTGAGTTGTGTTGTAAAGTTGTTTGTCAAAAGCCCAATATTACATTTCAATAAAGGAAACCTTATTTTCGCCTTTTTTAAAAACAAACTAGATGAAAAAAGTTATTTATACAGCAGATGCTCCAGCACCCGTAGGGCCATATAGCCAAGCCATCATGCATGGTGATACACTTTATTGTTCTGGCCAAATTCCTATTGACCCTAAAACAGGAGTGCTTATCACCACCAATCTTGAAGATGAAACCAGACAAGTATTTGCCAACTTAAAAGCAGTTTTGGCAGCAGCGGATATGACTTTTGATAATGTTGTAAAATGCTCGGTATTTCTAAGTAGCATGGAGTCATTTGGTGCTGTAAATAAAATATATGCAGAATATTTTAATGAGGCTACGGCTCCAGCTAGGGAGACTGTGGAGGTAGCTAACCTTCCAAAATATGTAAATGTTGAAATATCCGCTATAGCAATAAAATAAGCGTAATTTCTCAGGTGGTGTACTTTTGAGGTAAAAATTTGTTATTTTATTATCAGATAAAACCGATTTGAGATGGAATAGCAGGGCTATTACTAACTTGTTTTATTGGTTAGTAAATCTTGATTATGCCGTCATATCTTCGACTTGCATAGATAATAGCTGAAATATGAAAAAAATATTATTTGCCCAAAAATGGCTCTACCAGAGTAGATAGATACAAACAAACAAACCAAATTCTAATAATCACAAAAAAAGATGACTAAGAATAACCAAGTACTCTCATGTATTCAACCCACTGGGCATTTACATCTGGGTAATTACTTCGGCGCTGTACGAAATTGGGTAGAGATACAAGAAGATTATGAGTGTATATATGGTGTGGTGGATTATCATGCTATGACCATGCCTTATGATGTAAAAAAACTGAGGGCAAACACCTGGGAACTCATCACTAATCTCGTAGCAGTAGGCGTGCAGCCTTATAATATTTTTATCCAGAGTCTAGTACCAGAACATGCTGAATTGAGCTGGATATTTAACTGTTTCTGTTCTTATGGCAGATTAACCAATATGACTCAATTTAAAGATAAGAGCCAGGATACTGAATTAAAAGGTAGTTTTATATCAGCAGGATTATTGGATTACCCAGTGCTCCAAGCTGCTGATATATTAATATACAACGCAGGATATGTACCTGTAGGAAAAGATCAGGAACAGCACCTCGAGCTGAGTAGAGAAATAGCAGCGCGATTTAATCACAGTGTGGGCAAAGAGTATTTTGTAATGCCAGAACCTCTCTATACTGAAACTCCAAAAATTAAATCTACTGCTGATCCTACTAGAAAAATGAGTAAAAGTGCAGGAGAAAAACATTATATCAATGTATTTGAAGATGCCAATAGAATACGGAAACAGATAAAATCGGCGGTGACTGATAGTGGAGATAATATAAGTGATCAAATGAGTGCTGGAGTAGCTAATTTATTTGAAATATTATCAGCATGTAAGGCAGAGGATACCTATAATGGACTGATGAATGATTATAAAAATGGAGTTTTGAAATATGGCCACCTCAAAGAGGGCGTAGCCGAGGAATTGGTAAAGACATTGGCACCTTTTAAAGAAAAAAAAGCAGAATTATCAACAAAAGAAGCTAAAAAGGAGCTTAAGTACCAAATCAAAATGTCATCATACGTGATAAGAAAAAAAGCTCAAAAAACAATGAGTGAAGTAAAACAATTAGTGGGATTAATGAATGTAAAATTCTAAAAAATGAAAATTATCTGTATAGGTCGAAACTATGTGGATCATGCCAAAGAACTCAATAACCCCATTCCTTCCAAACCATTGATTTTTATGAAGCCAGCAACAGCTTTGGTAAAAGACCATAGACCGTTTTATCACCCTGAGTGGTCTAAAAATATACACTACGAATGTGAAGTAGTGCTAAAAATAGGCAAAGCTGGCAAGGCCATAACCAAAGAAAAAGCCAAAGCATATATAGATAAAATATCTCTTGGCATTGACTATACTGCCAGAGATGTTCAGGCACAATGTAAAGCCAAGGGGCATCCTTGGGAAATAGCCAAAGCATTTGATTATTCCGCTCCTGTTGGAAAATTTAAAGATTTTAAAAAGTGGGAAAATACCCCCATAAATTTTCATTTAGAAAAAAATGGAAAAGTGGTACAAAGAGGATCTACGTCTGACCTTATTTTTTCATTTGACCATATAATTTCATATGTTTCTCAGTTTTTTACACTCAAGGTAGGAGATCTTATTTTCACGGGTACTCCAGCAGGTGTAGGACAGATCAAAAAAGGTGATATATTTGAGGCCTTTTTGGAAGATGAGAAAATATTAGTTAGTATTATTAAATAAATAAATTAGAAAATCGAATGCCATATTTATTCACATCAGAATCAGTATCAGAAGGACATCCAGACAAAGTAGCTGATCAGATTTCAGATGCCCTTGTAGATCACTTTATAGCCTTTGACCCAATGTCAAAAGTGGCCTGTGAAACCTTAGTAACCACCGGCCAAGTCATACTGGCAGGAGAAGTAAAATCATCAACATATCTCGATGTGCAGCAGATAGCCAGAGACGTAATAAAAAGAATAGGGTATAACAAGTCAGAGTACATGTTTGAAGCCAATTCTTGCGGGATATTTTCATCTATTCATGAACAATCTGATGACATTAATAGAGGTGTGGAAAGAGAAAACCCAGAAGACCAAGGTGCAGGAGACCAAGGAATGATGTTTGGGTATGCTACCAATGAGACCGATAATTATATGCCATTGGCACTCGACCTATCTCATAAAATACTCCTAGAGATGGCAGTAATCAGAAAAGCTGAAAAGTTAATGACTTACCTCAGGCCTGACTCCAAATCTCAAGTAACAATAGAATATAGTGATAACCATAAGCCGATAAGAATAGACAGTATTGTGGTATCTACTCAGCATGATGATTTTGATGAAGAAGGGAAAATGCTGGCTCAGATTAAAAAAGACGTAATTAACATAGTAATACCGAAAATAAAAGCACAATGTGGGGCGGAAGTTCAAGCTCTTTTCACTGACGATATAACCTATCATATCAATCCTACAGGGAAATTTGTAATTGGGGGGCCTCACGGTGATACTGGACTTACAGGAAGAAAAATCATTGTAGATACATATGGAGGAAAAGGTGCTCATGGAGGGGGAGCTTTCTCTGGTAAGGACCCATCAAAAGTGGACAGATCAGCAGCCTATGCGACTCGTCACGTGGCCAAGAACTTAGTGGCTGCAGGAATTTGTGATGAAGTTTTGGTACAAGTTTCTTACGCTATCGGGGTGGCAAATCCTACCAATATATATGTGAACACCAATGGCTCTTCGAAAATATCTATTTCAGACTCACAAATTGCCGATAAAGTGATGGAAGTATTTGATATGAGACCATACGCTATTGAACAGCGCTTAAAATTAAGAGAACCCATTTATAGCGAATCTGCAGCATATGGACATATGGGGCGTACCCCAGAGGTAAAAAAAGTAACTTTTACTGATGGCAGTAGGAATACACTCACTAAAGAAGTAGAGACATTTACGTGGGAGAAATTAGACTATGTGGATAAAGTGAAAGAGGCATTTGGGTTAGCCTAAAGACCATTTTCCATAGTATTTTCTTTTAGAGGTTTACTAATAACAAGTTGTCAATTTATTTGCATGTCATTGCTATCCAGTGCCATGAATAAACGAATCTGGATTGACAAATTATTTCTATTGTCATGCATTGTCTAGTTTACACAGTGTCTGAACAAGAACTATCATTTTTTACAAAAATTGTTTTTGATAAGATTTCCACTTTTCATTGATGCCTGAGCATTAGTGAGGGTTATGTGACATGTTTGATTGGTTTTGCGACATCTTCGATTTGACAATCATTCGTTTCTCATTTCTTAATGAATCTGGAATTGATTTGCAACATCTTCGATTTGAAGCAACACTTCGAGTTTTTTACAACCTATATGGCTATGAATCTCAAAAAGACCTTGGTCTTGAAAATCAAGAATTTTCAACTAATTTCAATATTCATTTTTTAACAGCCCAATAATTTAGAATACGTGTTTCCAAATTATTAGCTTTATACCAAGTTAATAGACTGAGGATATTGTGAAAATACTAGACAAAGGATATTGGGTTTCTAATCTGTTTTACATCCGTTCGTTGGTGCATTGGTTTTTATCGTCTATAAGGTTTCAATCTATTACTTTTTTTTCAGCTGTCAATCCAGCTCTTCACTTGGGAGGTATGCTAGACGATAGAAAGAGTGATGTGTACGTCATGTTGCCTGAGTACTTTCTACCTAAAATGCTTGTTGTATCACCTACTGATGACAACATACCTGAGTTATTAAAGGAAAATAGTCTTCAATTTCCTCTCATTGTCAAACCCGATGTGGGATATAAAGGCTATCTCGTCAGACGAGTAGAAAACAATACCGAAATGAAGGATGCTTTGACCCAATATGGAGAACGCAAGGCTCTTATCCAAGAATTTCTAAATCACCCTAGAGAATTTTCATTGTTTTATTATCGATTACCCAAATCGGGAAAACAAGGAGTAAGTTCTTTTGTAGAAAAAATACTGCCTTATGTAATTGGAGATGGAAAATCCACACTTAGAGAACTTATTAATAAAAGTGCCAGTGCATTTTTAGACAAAAAATATGTCTTAAATAAAAAGGTCGGCAAGCTCGACCTCATCATACCTAAAGGGCAAAAAGAGATTATAGATCATGTAGGAAACATATCCCGTGGGTCTAAATTCTACTCAATGAATGAGGAAATTGATGATGCTATGATTGAGTCAAGCCGTCAACTTTTTAGTTATTTAGATGGTATTAATTTTGGTAGAGTGGATCTCAAAGCAAACAGCGTAGAAGACGTAAAAAAAGGCAATTTTAAAGTAATTGAAATTAACGGAGCTAAATCTGAACCATTGCACATGTATGAGCCCTCAATGCCATGGAATAAAGTATGGAAAATAATAAGTGATCATTGGGTTATTCTAAATAGTATTGTAAGTGAACAGCTGAGCAGTACTTACCATTTACCATCAGCAAAAGATGGTATTGCAGCTGCTAAATCCTTTAAAAAACAAACAACAAGTTAAGACTTTAGAAGCATGATGTTAGCGATTGATATTGGTAATTCGAATGTGGTGATAGCCTTAAAGCAAGGTGATGCATGGAGTCACCAGTGGCGTATGAATACCAAGAATGATGAAGAAGCTGAATTGTTCTATTTGCAAGAAATTGCGAATATATTTTTCGAATATGACATTGACACATCCTTGATTGAAGGTGTTGTTTTAAGTTCTGTAGTTCCAGTATTGAGGCCTATTTTTTATGAAATTTTCACAAAAAGATACGACCTAGTTGTCACTATAGTAGGGCCTGATATGTATGAAATATTGAATTTTGAAGTGCCAAGACCCGATCAAATAGGTACTGACCTCGTGGCCAATGCTTATGCAGGGTATATAAAATACGGAGGAAAAGTATCAGTAGTAGATTTTGGTACTGCTATGACTATTACTACGGTAAATGATCATGGTAAAATACTAGGAGTTAGTATAGCTCCAGGCATTAAAACCGCAATGAAAGCCCTTGTGGCCAATACTGCTCAGCTTCCTGACATCCCCTTGGAGCTTCCCGAATCAGTGTTGGGAAATAATACCATTCATGCCATGCAAGCAGGTATTCTCTGGGGCTATGTAGGTATGGTAAAAGAAATGGCAACTAAGATTAGATCAGAACTTAGCGAAGATTATAAAATGATTGCCACCGGAGGCTTGTCTTTTATAATGAAAGAACTTGAAGATGTATTCCATATAGTAGATCGCAATCTTACATTAAACGGATTATTCTTAATGTGGCGAGATGCGAAAGGCAAATGACATATTGTTCTGCGTAAAAGACATATCAATACACCTATATACTGCTAACACCTCTTATCTTTACCAATTCAAAAAGCTAAAATGAAAAAATATACCGCACTTAAAGAAAGAGCAGGAAAGTATAAGGACATCTTAGAGCAAGTGATCAACTATAGAGAGGCATGGGGCAAAGAGTTAAAAAAATTTATCCTTGAAGGTGTAGGTAACGTATTGAAACAAACTGGAGTAGAGGCCAAAGTAGAAGTAGAAGGACAATTTGAAAATCTTCAGACTATCTCTATTTATTTGGGAAAGAATGTGAGCGGTATTGCTGAAACTTTTGAAGGAGGAGCGAGGAGGAGCATAATCAAAGATATGGGCTCTCTTAGCTTTAGTCAAATTTTTAATGGTAAAGTACAAGTGTGGATGACCTTTCCTTTGATCGAAGGATTGATGAAACCTCAACCTCCAAAAATGATCGGTATTTTTACCCCTCCTGAATTTAATGAAGATTTGATTCTCAGTACTTTTGATGACTTTTTTAAGGAGTTAATAAATTGGGAGAACTATGATGACGATGTCCCTTCTGCTCAATTAAATAAAATAGGATTTGGTGTCCAAGCACAAAAAAAAGAAAGTTAATCCATGGAAACATTGCATTTTTTCTTAATGGAAATGCCCGATTGGGGAAGCTCAAGTGTGTTAATGAGCCTTTTGACATTGACGTTTTTGGAGATAGTCTTAGGTGTTGACAATATTATTTTTATTTCTATAGCTGCTAGCAAATTGCCCGAAGAGCAACAAAAAAAGGCTACAGTAATAGGATTGGCTTTAGCTATGATACTCCGTATTCTCTTGCTATTTGGAATATCCGTGCTCATAGCAATGAAGGAGCCATGGCTTAAAATAGACCACAGTTGGATTCATGCAGGATTTTCTGGGCAAAGTTTAATTTTAATAGGAGGAGGGCTGTTTCTTTTATATAAAAGTGTCACAGAAATTCACCATAAACTAGAAGTAGACCTTCATGGAGAAGGAGGATTAAAAAGTAAAAAATCTACTCTTACTAACGCTATTATTCAGATCACATTAATCAATATTGTGTTTTCATTTGATTCTATTTTGACCGCCGTAGGCATGACAAATGGACTTTATGGTGCGCTTATTATTATGATTATTGCGGTAGTACTATCTGTATTGATCATGATGGCATTTGCTAACCCTGTTGGCAAATTTGTAAATGATCATCCTACGATTCAAATGTTAGGACTATCATTTTTAATACTTATAGGCTTCATGTTGATACTTGAAGGGGGGCATTTAGCACATTTGAGCATATTAGATAATGAAATTGGATCTATCCCTAAAGGTTACTTATATTTTGCTATTGCATTCTCGCTTTTGGTAGAGTTTTTAAATATCAAATTGAGAAAAAATATCAACCCTATACAACTTCATGGAGCACAAGAAGATGCAAGGCAACAAGGAGTTATCCATGATTAGGCTAATTAGTATTTGTGTTGTATTATTTACCCTATTGTTAGGTTGTGCTATTCCTGATGCTTATCAGTCTGTAAAAGGAACTACAATGGGTACGACTTACTCAGTAATATATCAAGGTCATGATAGCTTCAAAAGTGACATTGATGAATTGCTTGTGGAAATTAACAACGAAGTGTCTACTTTCATATCATCCTCTGATATAAGCAAATACAATCAAACTGATTCGACATTTGAAATGGATGTAAATTCACAGCATTTTTTGAAAAATTGGGAAAAATCTATCCAGATTTATAATCAGAGTGATGGCTATTTTGATCCAAGTCTTATGCCCTTGATCAATTATTGGGGATTTGGCTATAAAGAAAAAGTGCCTCGCGTTTCAGTGGATAGCACAGCTGTAAGTGAAATGATGAAATCAGTAGGATTGAATAAAATTGAAAAAAAAGGCACCCAATTAATAAAGCCAAACTCTTCAGCTCAACTTGATTTTAGCGCCATTGCAAAAGGATATGCTGTAGACGCTATAGCTCAAAGCCTTCACCAAAAAAAAGTAAAAAATTATCTGGTAGAGGTAGGTAGAGAAGTATATGCCAAAGGGCAAAATCCAAGGGGTGGAAAATGGAAAATTGGAATCAATACTCCTTTAGAAAAAGCTGATCTCAATGAAATAGAAATGGTAATAGAAATATCAAATAATGGTGTGGCAAGCTCGGGTAATTACAGAAATTTTTACATTGTGGGCAAAAAGAAATATGGCCATACCATTAACCCTCATTCTGGTTATCCCAGTCTGAATGACATGCTGGCCACTACGGTAGTGGCTGAAAACTCCATGACGGCTGATGCTCATGCCACAGGTTTTATGGCTATGGGATTAGAAAAAGCCATAGGCATTGTGGAAGAACTTGAGAATGTAGAGGCATGTTTCTTTTATAGTGATAAAAATGGTGCAATTAATAAAAAATATTCAAATGGATTTATTCAGTATGTCGCAGGAGAAAAATGATGCGTTCAAATTTAATCTTACAAGAGACATTGTTTTTTTTGATATAGAATCTACAGGGCTCAATGTAGTAAGAGATCGCATAGTTCAGATAGCACTCATCAAATATCTCAGCAATGGCAGTGATCCAATCGAAATGGAAATGATGATCAATCCTGGCATTCCTATTTCTAAAGAAGCCATGGACGTACATGGGATCACACCAGAAATGCTAAAGAATAAGCCTGTTTTTTCTCAGGTAGGGCAAAAAATATTTGATTTTATAGGCACTTCCGACCTTTCAGGGTACAACAGTGACCGCTTTGATATACCTATATTAATGGAAGAATTTGCCAGAGTGGGTCTCAACTTAGATATGTCCAAAAGAAAGAGTATTGACGTCCAAAAGATCTTTTATAAAATGGAGCCCCGTACACTCAAAGCTGCATACAAACTCTATTGTGACGAAGAACTTGTAGGCGCACATGATGCATTAGCTGATGTAAGAGCTACGGCGGCGGTATTAAAAGGCCAAATACAAAAATATGAAGGAGTAGATTATTATGACGGCGATGGTTTCAAAACAGAAGCTCCTATTAAAAATAACATAGATGCAATCCATGAATTTACTTCTGATTTTAGCATTGTAGATGTGACCATGAGACTAAAGAGAAACAAGGAAGGCGAGATCGTTTTCAACTTTGGCAAGTACCTCAACCAATCAGTAATAGAAGTCCTGACAAAAGATCACAATTACTATCAATGGATTCAGAACAAAGATTTTTCTTTCCAAGTAAAGCAGATTATTAAAAACCTGATGAAACGGTGAAGTAATTTAATAAACAGCTATCAAGAAATATTACAAATTTTGGGCGTCTCATTTTTTGACAAAACCCCTTTAAATCAACTCTAGTGCTCCACATGCATTATAGAAATTTATTTGACTTGGAAATTCTTTTTTGAAAAATCCGTAACTTTGAATCCATTCAGAAATAAAGGAGTAGTTACAAACAAAGAAATCCTAGATGTCAGAATTTAGAGAAAAATACATTAACCCGTTTACTGATTTTGGGTTTAAAAAACTGTTTGGAGAAGAACCAAACAAAGACCTGCTATTGGATTTT
>JAZGFD010000167.1:0-11118 GCA_036479115.1 Saprospiraceae bacterium
GACAATGAAGCAGCAAATAAATTATGTCAACTTCTCACTGACTCTCAGGCTATTTATCCAGGTACCAATATGAGATTAATTTACAAAACCGTTGCAACTCAAACTACGAAAGGCTTGGTTGTCTGAAGCTATATAAATTCCGCCTCCATTTCCTATAGATTTATTGCCATAGATTATATCAGAAACAAAAGTGTTATCATCATCATCAATATATATGCCGCCCCCATCTTGTTGTGAGCTATTGCCAGAGATCGTATTTCTTGAGAATGTCCCTTGGGATTCTACAAATACTCCACCTCCATTTTCTACTGAGCTATTGTCAGAGATTAAATTATCAATGAACGTTGCATCCCAATCTGTATATATTCCGCCTCCATTTTCTACTGAACTATTGCCGGATATGGTATTTCTTGTGAGTGTCACCTCTCTTCTTGCATATACTCCGCCTCCAGATTCATCACTATCGTTATTAGATATAAGACTATTAGATATCAAGAGTATCTTGCTTTGATTATCCGTATAGATACCTCCACCATCATCATCAGCATGATTATAGCTTATTGCACTACTATCTATTGATAAAGTATCATTAGCATATATAGCCCCTCCGTTATTACTAGATATACTATTGGCAATCAGACATCTCTGTATTGTGAGATTCCCATTGCTATATATAGCTCCTCCATCATCAGAAAACCCTCGCTGAATATTTACACCTCTAAGGGTCACATGTGTATCACCGTCTATATTAAATACTCTGCTATTATATCCTGCTGAGATAATCGTGCTAGAGGTATCATTGCCGATGATGGTCAGGTTTTTTGTAATATCTATTTCCCCTGATGTCAGTGTTATTGTATCTCCATTGATGCTTGACGCAAATGTGATCGTATCTCCAGAAGCAGCTTGTAGTGCTGTCTGACGGAGAGAGCCGCATCCACTGTCATCAGTATTCGTTACTTCTAGACTGGTGACACAGACAAGCCCACTTAATGGAAATGTAAAACTATTAGCACTTGTACTCGTGACAGTTAAGTCGCCATTGTATGTACCTACAGCTTTAGACTTTAATCTTATATAGACAGAATCTTGCAATACACTACCACTCACATCAGGTATGGATACTGAGGAGGCGTATGTACCGGCAGGGCTGAGAGACACCTCAAAATCACTCGATGCTGTAACTGTAATGTCGCCCACAAGATTACTGCCATATACTTTTACTACCTGAGCATCAGATGGAATATTTGCAAGAGCAGTAAAGGGATCAATAGTACCTTGTGTCTGTTCATAATGATTGATATTGCCACTTAACTCTCCAATTAATAAATCTAAAAGACCATCGCCATCTAGATCTGTAAAGATAGGTGCGGAATTATTTCCAACATCTATACCATTAAATGAAGCCATCCTCAATGTGAAAGATGTACTATTTATAGCATTCTGCTCATAATGATTGACATTGCCATCTCGCTCCCCAATTAATATATCTAACAAGCCATCACCATCAATATCAGTAAACGTGGGAGCCGAATATGCACCAACATCTATACCAAGAAATGAAGAGGTGATAAATGTGAAAACTGTACTATTTATAGCATCTTGCTCATAAAGATTGACATTTCCATCATGCTCACCAATAAATAGATCTAAACGGTCATCGCCATCTAGGTCCGTGAAGGTAGGTGTAGACCTGCTACCAACATCTATACCATTAAATGAAGCCATCCTCAATGTGAAAGATGTACTATTTATAGCATCTTGCTCATAATGATTGACATTGCCATCATGCTCACCAATTAATATATCTAACAAGCCATCTCCATCAATATCAGTAAACGTGGGAGCCGAATATGAACCAACATCTATACCAAGAAATGAAGCGGTGATAAATGTGAAAGATGTACTATTTATAGCATCTTGCTCATAATGATTGAGTCTTCCACCCTGCTCCCCAATTATTAAATCTAACAGGCCATCGCCATCTATATCAGTAAACGTGGGAGCCGAATATGAACCAACATCTATCCCATTAAAATCCTCACTTACTATTACTGGGTTAAAAACTCCAACAAAAGCGGAGATGGTGGGTGTACTAAGTATACTTTGAAATTCATAAGCCCCCATATCTATTTGAGTGCCTCCTGGTATCGCCTGAAATTTTCGGTTATTACCTGCCAAATCCAATGTCCCACTATTAGCAGTATCATCCCCTGCATCGAGTGCAGGAGAGGCAAAGGTCAAGCTAAAATCACCTCCCGCAGCATCTGCAAAGAGTGGGTCTTGGTTGAGATTGCCTGTGCCGCCCTGGCCGCCCTGTACGATGGAATAGGTGACCGTAGGGCTGCTGGATCCATCATTGGCAAAGCTGCCCCAGGTGATGCAATTGGTTATCGTGGGGGAGGAGGATGAATTAAACAGCGCACTGCCGTTTTGGATTACCGAGTTTGCGCTGAAGGTGCAATTGACCAAGATGGGGTTGGAGGAAGCATTAAACATTCCGCCGCCATTCCTTGCCGAGTTTGCACTAAAAATACAATTGCTGAAAGCAGGGGAGCTATTCTTGTTGCGTACCCCTCCGCCCTCTAAATTAAAAGCAGCCCCAGTATTTGCATTTCCTCCAGAGACGGTGAAGCCGTCGAGCAGGGCGCTACTATTCAGGTTATTGGAATTATTGTGGATGACGTGGTAGCTGTTGTCGCCTTTGCCAGCTGCACCGATGTCGCCGCTGAGGGTGCACACGTTGGCGGCCCAGTCCCTTTGTCCCAAAGTTGTTTCGCCTCCAGCAAAACCACCGTAAATGGCAAGGCCGTTTTGCATGACAAAAAATATGTTTCGAGCGGTGCCTGAGGTGGTTTTATAGGTCCCCTCTGCCACCCATATTTCGGTGATAGCGGGGGAGGTAGAAGCCAATGAAAGGGCATCTTGCAGGTCGGTGAAAGCATCCGTCCATGAGGTGCCGTCGTTATTGCCTGTGGCATCGGTGTCCACAAAGGAGGTCTGCCCGCTCAAATTGGTGATTGCCAGAAAGGTGAGGGCGAGCAGGAGGAAGTTTAAGTATATCCAGTTTATAAATGGAGAAATAGGTCTGTTTTCTATTGCTCTGTTTTTCTCAAGGGGTAAGTAGTTGTGCTTATTCATGTTACAATCTTTTTATATTAAAAAAACTCGAAAGCCCCAAGGCACTAATACCGGTTTGTCCCATAGGGCTTTTCGAGAGATTGTATCACTTCGGACTAAGAGGAAATCGAAGTGATACATGAGACTAGACAAAGTCTGGTCACGGGGATAAATATGAGTAGAGAAGTGAGTTAGTAGGGTTTGGTATTGTTACCAAAGGGTTAGGTATTGTTCCTTTTGATTTGAAGGTTAGATATTGTCACATGGGGTTTGGTATTGTAACATGAACCAAAAAGATCATGCACGCTTCAGGACAATGCGTTACGTTTCTCTTGGTGTACTACCAAATCGATTTTTAAAACTTGTAGAGAAATATTTTTCATTGCCAAATCCAACCATGCTTGCTACTTCTGATACAGTGCCTTGCTTGTTAAGCAATAAGATCTTGGCTTTGTCAAGTCTGTAGTTTCTGATGAATATCGAAGTGGATAGGTTTGTGAGGGGTTTGATTTTTCTATGAAGAAGGGTATGATTTATTTATAATATTTCAAGTGGTTCTATGCATTTTCTATTGTGGACTTACCTAAAATGAATAAAAGACATTGTTTCATAATGGTTGTATAACCATCACACTTGAATTTTCGGTTTTTTGTCTGTTTCTTTTCTCCCATATCTGCGTTAAAATTTTAATCCATAACCCTGCTATGCTTGAAAATTTTGCCTTGATATGAGAAAAAATAATCTTGTCAAAATTTCCGAAAACCAAAATGCGATGGGTATAACTCAGGTAGTAACAATTTTGGCTAAAAAAGACTCTTTTCCCGCTACACATCAGCTATTTCCCCCTCAAATCGAAGATATGGCAACATAAATCGTACATACAGCAATGTAATGTAGATTCGATAAGGAATGACGAAGGAATGAGATATCAATCGAGATGCACTAACCAATAAAATAGGTTAGGAATAGCGCTGCTATTAAGAGGAAAATAGCTTCGTTTAGCAAAAAAATAGCACTTTTTTTGCTCAAAAGCTCACCACCTGAATAGTTACACATTTTTTAGCGTCAAATCTATTCCATATCCTCACTATGGATTAAATTCTTCCAGTTTTTTATTCATTACTAAGAACCATAAAGGTTGAAAAAAAGCTAAAACTACCATGCCAGGATAACCAGTCGGCATTTGTGGACTGGCTGGTATAGAATTTAAGATTTGATATTTTTTACTTCCATTAAAATGATGGTCAGCGTGTCTTGATAAGTTAAAAAGAACAGCTCTACCTAAAACATGATTGGAATCCCAAGAATGATGATGACGAACTGGTTCGTATCTGCCCTTCTCATCTTTGCTTCTTGTCAAGCCATAATGCTCAATATAATTGATGGTTTCTAATAATCCGATGCCTAGTATAGCAGCTGTAATAAAAACCAATAACACATAATAATTAAATAAAAAATAGATACTTGAAACCAATAAAATATTTGCAATAGTATAGGTGACCATCCTATTATTTAAAGAATAAATAGATTGCTCCGTATGTTGCATTCGATTGTTTTCCAAGGTCCATGCTTGTTGATAACCCTTAAAGTGAGATTTGAACCAAAAGGTATAGAGTAATTGATTTTTAGAAGCAGTTGCAGGGTCTTTGGGGGTAGCTACATTAAGGTGATGCCCTCCATTATGATAAGGTAAAAAATGAGTGTTTAAAGAAGTCAATAGTAGCACTTCGCCTAAAAACTGCTCTGTCCTATTGTGCCGATGTCCTAATTCATGCCCTACATTGATGCCTAATACACCACACATTATTCCCATTGCTAATACCCTTCCATAAAATTCGAGTGAGCCAAAAGAAGTATTTTGCATAATAAATAAAAAATAGCCCAAACAAGCTAATTGAAAAGGTACCGCAAGGTACAACATCCAGTCATATAGCTTTTTATGTTTTTCATCCATAGCTGTTTTTTTATCGAAATTGGAGTTGTCTAGCGGTAAAAATAATTCCAGAAAAGGTAAGGCTACAAAAAAGACAAACACGGGTAGTAAGGTTAAGACTCCAGTTGAAGTAAAAGCTATAATAGAGCTTAAAGGAAGCAGATTAACAGCTAGATATTTTAATTTTTGCATATTGGAGAATTTATTTTGATTATTTGCATGGAATAAAAAAGTGATTTTAATAGCGTTTAAATCTTTCCAAAATTACTGGTATTCCCTCGTTAAATGACCCTCTTATTATTTGCTTGATAGTAACTCAATTTTTTTAATAACCAATAGCTAAAGAAGATTTTTTTTAGAAACAGTTTACAATTAGCTGCTTTTTTTACCCAATAAAAAATAAGATTTCATTAAACCTTTTCCTTTTATAGGGATTTCTCCGCCATATTCAAATAAATAAGCATCTCCCAAAGCATTTTTTACATCTTCTGTAATATGAATCTTTTCTGGCTGTCCATTCGATTCAAATCTGCTGGCAATGTTGACAGAATCACCCCATAAGTCGTAAGAGAATTTTTTCGTTCCAATCACTCCAGCAATTGCAATGCCCGTATACATACCTATTCTTAGTTGTAGATTATACTTTTCTTTATATTTATTCTTGATAATTTGATTGATTTCTAAAGCCAAGTCTGCTACATTTTGGCAATGTTTAGCGGAAGGAACGGGTAAACCACCAACTGCCATATAAGCATCTCCTATAGTTTTAATTTTTTCAATATTATACTTATCCACTAAATTATCAAATTCACTAAATATTTCATCCAACATATTTACTAATTCATTGGGACTCATTGTTCCTGAAAAGCGAGTAAAACCAACAATATCTGCAAAAAGAATAGTCACATTTTCAAAACTATCTGCTACGGATTGATTGCTATGACGGAGTTTGTTGGCAATAGCTTTTGGAAAAATACTTAATAAGAGGTTATCAGATTTTTCCCTTTCATTGTATAATAAGGTTTTATACTTGGTGTTTTCAGTAAAAAAGAAATAGGTAAAATACATAGCGATAAAAATGCCATCTATTCCAAATAATAGATTAAATGTTCTAAGTGTTTCGGCAGGTGGTTGTAATAATGGGCCATATTTGAAATTGCATAAAACGATTAATATAAAACCGATTAAAACCATTCCAAAATAAATTAAAAATTGCTTCTTTTCTTTTCTGGAAAATAGTAAAATGGTAGCCATTGGAAGAAATACCAAATGTAAAGCGGCGTTGCTTTCTAAACCAAAAAAAATAACAGGAATTCCAGTTATAAGGTAGCCCTGTACCAAAGCGATAGAACGGGCTATAGTAAATGGCATTTTATAAAAGACCATACTGATGAACAAGGCAATATAGCCAATAAGTATGATGGTATCTACCCAAAATATTTCAGGCATTTTGAGTACCCAAAAGCCTACTACCCATATAGACTGCACAACAATTAACATCGAAATAAGTATGATTAAGATAGACACATTCCGTTTTCTATCTTCATCAAAATGGGAGTAGTTATTTTGAATAATTTGATTGATAAATTGCATAATCATAGTTTTATCTTTTGTGCATTTTTTAATAATTAGATGAAGGGTATTTTTGAAAATCTATCCCTACTCCACAAATCTCAAAAGCATGGTTATCTTTTGAATAGCACTAAATTTTAATATGAGACGGAGGATTAAACTTTTCCAGTTTTGGAAACCGGAAAGAAAGGCCGCAGTTTTTTTGAATGAGCAAGTTGATGTGCGTATTCATGTTACAATCTTTTTGTGTTATAAAAAAAATCGAAAGCCTCTAGGCACTAAAACCGGTATGGCCTAAAAGGCTTTTCGAGAGATTGTATCACTTCAAGTATCATGAGGTTATCGAAGTGATACAAGTGTTACAAAAATGACACAAGAAGGCTCTTGGAAGGGTTTGGTATTGTTACCAAAAGGTTCAATATTGTTTCAATCGGAGGAAAGGTTACTTATTGTTACATTAAGTTTGATATTGTGCCATGGGTGTAGTAGAAATGACACGTCTTAAAGACAGTCATTTCTACTATTAAAGCCCGCTAATAAATTAGCAGCACAATTAGCTGTCAAATATTGCTTGGTGACTTGCCGAACCGATTCTTAAAACTCGTAGAGAAGTACTTTTCATTGGAGAATCCAACTTTACTTGCTATTTCAAATACAGTACCTTCCTTGTTAATGAACATAGCCCTGGCTTTATCGAGTCGATAATTTCTGATAAAAATGGAAGTAGACAGATTTGTGAGGGACTTGATTTTTCTATGGAGATGGGTACGACTCATCAACATTTTTGCTGCGTAATCATCTATTTGCATATGCTCGTTACTTAGTTCAGATTCGATGATGAGCATGAGTCTTTTAAGAAATTCATTGTCTGGTGTTGTAGGAGTTTTTTCGATAAAATCAGGTTGGAAGGAGTCAATATATTTTTGGACAGCTCGTATTCTATTTTCTATAAGATTCTGAGATCTAATGACAAGTTCATCCATTCTGAAAGGTTTTGTCATGTAGTCATCGGCTCCGATAGAAAGTCCTTTTAGGCGGTCTTCTACTTCACTTTTAGCAGTGAGAAGGATGACAGGGATATGCGAAGTGAGTGGATTTGATTTAAGTTCCTGTAGCATAGTGATGCCATCTTTGTGAGGCATCATGATGTCAGATATAATAATATCAGGATAGAGCTCCAAAGCCTTAGTTATGCCCACAGCACCATCTGGCACATCTACTACTTGAAACTCGAACTGAGACTGGGAGTAAGACAGAGACAGTGACTGAGATTCCAGGCCGTGTTTTAACAAATGTCTTAACTCTTTATTGTCTTCTACTACAAGGGCAATTTTTTTGTCGTCATCAATATTTTCTGGAGATTGGGAGGCTTCAGATACATTGGCTCTTTCGGTTTCATTGGGGATTGTTGCAGGAGTTTTAAGAGTCTTATTTAGTATAATGATTTCTGACTGCCCACTTGTGCTAAGACCTGAAAGTAGCGGAAGTGTGACTAAGAAGGAAGCTCCCTGCCCTAATACACTTTTCACACTGATTGTTCCGCCTATGAGCTTTACCAATTGAGCGGTGAGTGCCAATCCTATCCCACTTCCTTCTCCTTGACGGGTATCGCTACTGTCTACTTGATAAAATCGTTCAAAAATATGATCTATGTGTTCTTTAGAAATACCGCTTCCTGTATCAGTAACATCAATATAATATTCCTTTGTTTCTCTATCCTTATGGCTGATGACGCCCATGGTGAGGGTTACCATTCCTTTTTCTGTAAACTTTAAGGCATTGGATAATAGATTGGCGATGATAGATTCTATTTTTTGTTTATCAAACTTTATCAAAGGAATGTTAGGTTCGATAATCAGTTTTATTTGGACTTTTTGTTGTTCTGCATAAGGCAAATATTTTTGAAATTCTTCTCTTATCACTTCGGTCAAATCACCAGTAACCAGATTTAATTCCATCTGGCCACTTTCTAATTTAGAGAGACTCAGTAACTGATTGACCAACTGTAGAAGTTTATTAGAATTGCGGGTGATAAGATTGGCACTGGTACGCACTTTGAGGTCAGGGTAGTCACTGAGCATTCTGGCGGGCTCCATGATGAGTGTCAGTGGGGTACGAAATTCGTGAGTGACATTAGAAAAAAATGTGCTCTTCATTTTGTCGAGTTTCTCTAATTCCCTCTTGGATACCTGTAATTGTTGGGTATAATATTCTTTTTGTTGGGCCACTTGAGTCTGTTCTGTTATATCCCTAAGTACCATGGTACGCCCAACAGTCTGTTGGTTTTTTAAAATGGGTAATAGTTTATACTCCAGTTCTTTTTTGTGGTCGGTGGTAATATTTCCTTTGTAAGATATTGAGGCATTATCTATATCGATAAGGTTATCAGATCCAGACAACTCACTGACATGCATGAATGGATCTTGTAAAGGAATGGTCATAGCCATAAGGGAAGCAAAGGCACTATTGTGATGTACGATAAGGTCATCTTTATTGAGAATGGCAATGCCGCTTTCCAGATTGTCAATTATTAATCTTCGAGCAATGGGCAATAGATCCAGAAGTCTATAATATCTTATCGCCCATATGAGCACTATCAATGACATTAGAGGACCTAACCTATAAGGCAACCAACCTATACGAGTCAAGCCAAATTGGACTAAAACAAGTAGTGTCACAAACATCAATATGGTAAAATGGGTCTTATGAAAACGGCTTTTATCAAATCGATAAAAAATGATCCAAATAGGACATCCTAACCAGAGGGCGAGAATGTATATAGCGTGAATTATTCTTATTGGCCCAAAATCAATTATAGGTTGGGCTAATTGACCCATCCCCACCGTGTCCACATCGGTGTAAAACAGATGATGAATATCATTGGTAGCATAAACAATAACCATTATTATAGGCTCCACTAAAAAGAAGTAAAATCGTCTATCTACTCGATCTTCTACAAATTCGACCAGAATCCATATCCAAATGGATTGTATTGACAAACTACTGATCATGTTAATGTGAAGTACAAAAAGTCTATCAAGATTATTATCCAACAAGTAATCAATAATCGAAATGATGGCCGCGATCCCTAAAGAAATACTAAACAATAATAGAGGGATGGCCACAGGGTGACTTCTTCTACGCCAAGCCTGACTCAACTGCACTACAGATGCAATTATCACAAATACATTAATCAGAAAGAATATATTATTGATCACGTACGGCTAAGAAAGCGATAATTATTGACTTTGGGGTTGCCCTGCGTGATAAGGTGCATTTCAAATTGTCGCTTTGTCACAATTTTATTGACAATAATTTCAAGCCTCCTGTGCTGTTTGTTGAAAATCAGGCAGTTATAAAATTTCCCTGCAAACATGACTGCCGTCTTTTATAATGTTCACTGCGATAACATTGCGGGTCACTGCACCTACAGTTTGCTATATTGATGCTCTATAAAAAGGATCGGTGCGCTGCACCTTTTTTGGTTCTCCGATTAGGTGACGTGGTAAAAGAGGTACAACGTACCGATCACATCTATAGTTACTAATTTATAAGAATGCGAAAGTGCAGCACACCTCAATATTACCCAAACAGCGACAACACGATTTACATCAAGTCAAGAGTTCTGAGTTTAGCTAAAGCACTGTATCTCATTATAGATTTAATGTCACCTTATCTCTCTGAGGCAATTTGCGACAATCTGAAACACACCTATTGTTCAAAGTATCGTCCCACCTACCTGTACATCCAAATACCCCAGCTCAAATCCCCTCCTCACCATACCGGCTACATTTCTAACATCCAATTTTTCAAGCAGGTTTTTACGGTGAGATATCACAGTATGATGGCTGATATAAAGCTTGTCTGCAATCATATCAGTGGTATATTCATAGGCAATAAGATGTAGAACTTCCTTCTCTCTAGGGCTGATTTTGTTTAATATATATGCTGTGTTCATTTTTTATTTTTTTATTCCGAATATAAATTGATGGGTAACTAATGAGGTTTACTAAATTTTCAAAATTTAGCAAACTTATCCTTCGAGTTACATTACCTACACCCTGCATCCTCAGGACACTTATCCTTCCTGTCACACACCCCATCGCCATCAGTATCCACATCTCCTATCATCTCGCATTCACACTGACCACAACTATACAGATCAGAAACAAAACTTCCATTATCATCAAATAAAAAGTCTAAATCTCTGCACTTGCCGCTGATATTGACAAACCCTTTTCGGTCTACTGTTAACTTACATATTGTAACCCTTCCTCTATTATCTGGGGTACATGAGCCGCATTCTTCCTGCACATCGCAGCCATCGGGTATCCCATCTTTGTCTTCGTCTCTGTGATCTGGAAAACCGTGACATTTGTCTAGGGCATTACACACGCCATCGGTATCATCATCACGTTCTACTCCTATACAGTTACAATTGCTGTCATACTTGTCATTCTCCGTGCAGTCAATGCCATCATCGCAGCTGCTGC
>JAZGFD010000168.1:0-4638 GCA_036479115.1 Saprospiraceae bacterium
TTTCACATTTCTGGTAGTAATACATGAAGTTATGGTCATTAATACCAAACTCATGATCACATAAATGCCGAAAGACTTAATTTTGAACATATAATTTATAGAAATCGTTGTTTTCCAATGCTATCAAAAAATAAAGCAAAGTTTATACAATCACTGAGGCTAAAAAAATTTAGGCAAAAATATAATTTATTTATTGCAGAAGGTATGAAGTCTTTGCAAACTATTGCCCATTCTGAAAAGTATAAAATTAATACGGTTTATCATACTCAGCCTCTACCCTCTTTTATTAATGATAATGCTGAAATTACTCTGGTTAACATTGATGAACGCATGATGAAATCTATTTCTTTATTAAATACTCCATCAACCATTCTTACCCTAGTAGAAACCCTTAGTTCTCACTCGTCAGGGTGGAATAGAGCAATATATCTTGATGCCGTACAAGACCCTGGCAATGTAGGTACTATTATAAGAATTGCTGATTGGTTTGGCATTGACACAGTTATTCGTTCTCCTGATTCTGCTGATTATTATAGTCCTAAGGTAATACAGAGTACAATGGGAGCTTTCGCGAATGTGCAACTGTTAGAAATGGAAAATGATGGTCTATTAAAGAGTAACTCTTATTTCATAGCGGCAGATATGGGAGGAGTTGATATTAAAGATGCCAATGTTCAAGAATCCTTTACCCTTATAGTGGGCAGTGAAGGGCAGGGCTTGAGTCCAATATTTAATAATAAAAAAATACAAAAAGTGAGCATACAAGGACATAGTGCTCGACTTTCTGAAAGCCTTAATGTTTCTGTCGCTACCGGTATTATTTGTGCCGTTTTGACAGGTTAAGATAGGTTTTACTGTAGAAATTGTAACCACTTAAAATTGGTTAAATCACCTGCAATATGGCTTGTTCTAAATTATATCTTGGATTTACTGCTGCTATTTTTCCTTCGCGATCAATAAGGTAGGTTTGTGGTATGCTTCTTACCCCGTACATAGCGGCAGCTTTTGAATCCCATTTTTTAAGATCGCTCACATGGCTGTCCCATTTAAGGTTGTCTTTTTTAATGGCGTCTACCCACCTTTGTTTTGATCTTTGGATTTGAGAATCTACCTGGCCACTAGCAGCAAATCGTTGTTTTGTACGAGCATCCAATCCATCTAGAGATACGCTATATACTGTAAAACCTCGGTCTTTATATTTATCATATGTCTTCACTACTTTAGGATTGTCTCTTCTGCATGGCCCACACCAACTTGCCCAAAAATCAAGTAATACAATATTCCCTCTGAGATCAGAAAGCTTACGACTTTTACCATCAGGTCCTGGAAGGTCAATATCAGGAGCCATTTCGCCTATACGCACTAAATTGAGAGCTTTCTGCCTCATATATTCCTTATTCATACCATCAGCCATGGCAAGATACTCTGTGGTCATAGGATTGTCAGGCATCTCTTCTTTTATCTTTTGCGAAAGCTCTGTGTGTAAAGGAGCAAACTCAATACTGCCCCCAAATAACATCAATGCAATAGGCAATGCTACTTCTGCGGGAGCATCGTTTTGTACATATGTTTGAATATCCGCCACGCTTTCAGAACGTGTAGAAAAAGCATTCATTTTACTGAGAAAATCACTGGTTTGGCTAGCACCCGTCACAGTGTATGAAAACTTATTAAATTCAGCCAAATCTCCTTTTATACTGATTTTGGTCTCAGTGCCATCAAGTATGAGATATGCTGACTTAGCACCTAATCTCACCCTATAATATCCTTTGCCTGGGTGTTCTTCTAGTGATAAGTTGAACGATCCGCCTCCATTTGTCTCTCCTTTATCTACAGTCATACTTTCGCTAGAGATGAAATTAAATTCATCCAAATACACACCTATATTATTAGCCCCTGTGATTTCCCCGTTTATTTGAAAAGCCGAACCACCACATGATGACATTAAAGCAATAGTGATTATTGCCAAACTCAAGAAATATAATTTTTTCATTTTTTTATTGATTTAGAGCGTGATAAATCATCTCTATTTTTCTAAATATTTTCCTAGACTTTCGTCGAATCTCTTTTTCCAACGATGTATTTCTCCAAAACTTTTATCAAACACTATTATTTTTTCTTCTGTCACTTGTCCTATTTCGCAGTGATCCATGCTCATACTTTCTATTTTCTTTAAAAAAACATCCTCTTTTCCTGTTTCTATAGTCACCACAACCCTACTTTGGCTCTCGCCAAATAGATATGCATCTTTTCTTAAACCACTAATATCAGGATTTAGTTCAAACCCAAAGTTGCCACGATAACAACATTCTAAAAGACAGAAAAATAATCCTCCTTCTGATATGTCATGGGCTGATTTTAAAACTCCTCCCTTGTTTAAGCCAATGATTGTCTTTTGCAATAAATACTCATAGTCTAAATCAAACCAAGGAGATGATGACATTTCTATTTTGTGATAAAATCTTAAATATTCTGATTGACCTATGTCGTTCTGAGGTTTTCCAATAAGATATATTTTATCGCCTACATTTTTAAAGTTGAGCGTCATTTGATCTCTATAACTATCCAATATGCCTACCATTCCTATGGCAGGAGTAGGGTATACAGGCTCATTGGTATCAGGCAGTACTGTTTGGTTATAAAAGCTTACATTTCCACCTGTCACAGGGGTGTCAAATTTGCGACAAGCCTCACCCATTCCTTTTATTACATTCACAAATTGCCAATAAACCTCCTTATTATATGGATTTCCAAAATTAAGACAATTGGTAATTGCCGCAGGTACTCCCCCGCTACATACAATATTTCTAGCCGCTTCACTTACCGCAATCATCGACCCTTTATAAGGATCAGCATATACGTATCTGCTGTTACAATCTACCACAGCAGCTAGGGCTTTATCGCTCCCTTTTAATCTTATCAAAGGGGCATCAGATGGGTCATTAGTACCCATGCTATTGGTACGTACAGTAGAATCGTATTGTTCGTATATCCATTTTTTTGACGCAAGGTTGGGGCTACCACTCATTTCAAAAGCCACTTCTAGTAAGTCATGAGGTTCATTTATATCATTGATGCTAAATTTTTCTATTTGATCCAGATATTTAGGTTTTTCAAACTCTCTGTCATATACAGGTGCTCCTCCTCCTAACACCAAGTCTTCTGCTGGCACATCGGCTACTAATTCTCCTTTAGAATAAAATTTTAATCTGCCAGAATTATTTACATTACCTATATGAGTACAATTTAAATCCCATTTGTCAAAAATTGATTTGATCTCTTTTTCCTTGCCTTTCTTACCACATATTAACATTCTCTCTTGACTTTCAGATAGCAATATTTCGAATGGTTTCATGTCAGCTTGGCGGGTAGGACATAAGTCCAGATTGATGTCCATACCAGCTTCTCCCTTCGCACTCATCTCAGATGTAGAACAAGTTATTCCTGCAGCGCCCATGTCTTGGATGCCAATAATATGTCCTGATCTGATTACCTCTAGACTGGCCTCTAACAATAGTTTTTCCTGAAAAGGATCTCCTACTTGCACCGATGGCAAATCATCAGCAGAGTCTTCAGTGAGATCTGCCGAAGCAAATGTAGCCCCATGAATACCATCTTTTCCTGTGTCTGATCCTACTATAAAAATAGGATTTCCATCTCCCGTGGCAATTGCTGATGCTGTTATTCCATGTTTCATCACACCTATTGACATGGCATTCACTAGTATGTTTTGATTGTAACATGGGTCAAAATAAGTCTCTCCTCCTATGGTAGGCACTCCCAGACAATTGCCATAATCACCTATCCCTCTTACCACTCCATCTACAAGGTGCTTTGTACGCTGCTCATTGATATCCCCAAATCTAAGAGAATTTAAAGCCGCTATCGGCCGTGCTCCCATTGTGAATATGTCACGATGAATACCTCCTACACCTGTAGCAGCTCCTTGATAAGGCTCAATGGCTGAAGGATGGTTGTGTGATTCTATCTTAAATGCACATGCAAGGCCATCTCCAATATCTATTAATCCAGCATTTTCTTCTCCTGCTGCTACAAGCATATTGTCTCCATCACGTGGCAATGTCTTTAGATACTTGATTGAGTTTTTATAGGAACAATGTTCTGACCACATCACTGAAAAGATACTCAGTTCTGTAAAGTTGGGATGTCTTCCCATAATCTCTAAAATCCTAGAGTATTCTTCAGTATTTAATCCCAGTTTGGCTACGATCTCAAAAGGGATAGGAGAATTCTGTTCTGACATTCAATATTTAGTGCTTATTAAGGTGCGAATTTAGATATATTTTATTTTCTGTGACTACTCAGGTAGAGTCAATTTTGGTTAAAAAAAATGAAGTATAAAAAATGCTCCACTACTCAGGTGGCTTTAAGTAGCTGATAGTCAGATGTTTGAATATATTGCATAAAAAACTATCTATAATTCATATATGTAAAACATTGATTCTCAATAAGAACTGAAATGGTGATTTACAGATTTATTTCTTAAAAAATAACTACTCAGGTGGAGTCAATTTTGGTTAAAAAAAGTTCTTTTTTCATTATTCTTCGGCTATTTTTATAACAATAGCTCTGCAATTCTGTTAAAAATGAGCCTCATCTAATAAAAAAATAACAAAT
>JAZGFD010000169.1:0-4521 GCA_036479115.1 Saprospiraceae bacterium
TTCTTTTGGCGATCTTTATATTTTTTTTTAATTAGCTGATACTCAGGCATCACCGAATCTCAATAAATGTAAATCTCATCCAAAACAACTCATTTTGTGAAAAATGTCTGTTTCCGGAGTGGACTCAATGTTGAACGCTTTGACCATATTCTCAGCTTGCAAATTTTCTTTGGAAGTAAGCCCCAGAATATTGTTTAATTTTTTATGATCTTTGTTACCCATTACTCATTATTAAAGCAAAATTGTACAGTAACAATTAAAAAAAAAGGTAATTACTCAGGCGGTGTAGCGAAAAAGAGCCTTTTTTACCAAAATTGATACCTCTTGAGTAGTTACAAAAAAAGTTAGGCAATTGATACTTCTTCTTTTACGACCATACTGCGTTAAAAATGCTCCCTTCGATTTACTCAGGGCAGGCTGACATAGCCTCGCTATGTCTGTGCTTTTTGCCTTCCTTCGGCCGTGCTCTGGACAAGTATCTGACTATAAAATAAGTTCGCTTAAATGAACCCACTTATTATTTAACTGTTCCATTAAGGAAATATAGATGAAGTTACGCTAAAATGATTAAAATTATATCATGGAATATAAGACAAGGTGGTGGCAGTCGAATTTTAAAGATCATCAGAGCTATTCAGAATGCTAAACCACATATAATTACCCTAAATGAATATCATAATAACAAATCAGGGATAAGGCTAAGAAATGAATTATTGCATTTAGGATATCGATACCAATTTGTAACAAACTCTCCTAATTCCGTTAATTCAGTGATAATAGCCAGTAAAATTCCGTGTGAATCAAGAATTTTTCCTGAATCGGATAGGAGATATGCCAACAATATTATATGCGCATCCTTTGTTGCTTTTGATCTTTATGGAGTATACTTTCCGCACAAGAAAAAACATAGACTGTTTAACTTCTTTCTGGATCATCTACCTCTTCAAAAGCCGTCAATAATAACTGGAGATTTTAACAGCGGCATCAATGGTGTGGATCAAAAAGGAAACTCCTTTTGGTATGAGAATGAATTAATGGCATTGGACAAAATACAATATATCGATGCTTTCAGATTTAAAAATGGAGGTATTAAAGAATATTCATGGTACAGTTATCAGGGCAATGGATATCGCTATGACCACACTTATATTCATGATGATCTTTCGCCCATCACTACGGCCTGTTATTACAATCATCAGATACGATTAGATGGAATATCGGATCATTCTATGATGGTGTTGGAGTTGGGATGACAATCCCACTTTTTATCTCGACCGACCTGAGCGAATGGAGAGATTGAGTAATTATATAAGAGGTGGTAGAAATTCAGGAAATGAGCATAATAATGCCATAAGCTATCATAATACCACCAATAAATTTGTATACCACTCTAGAAATTGAATGCCTAGCCAACCATCGACTTATCAACCATGCTATCAATGACATCAGGACAACAGCCACAGAAAATCCAGATATGTATTTGAATGCAGCTGTCTCAGCTGGCATTTCAACACCATGAGCATATCCATGAAAAAAACCAATAACGGCAATAAGACCTAGAATAATTGATTTATTGAGATGAATGTCAACAGTCATCTTCAAGCCTATGGCGATAGATGATATTACAATAATAGTTTCGATCATATCAGCATCATCTTGCCCTATACCAACAATGCCCCCAACTATCATAAGTGTCAAAAAAGATAAAGAAAATAAATACCACTTTTTTTTATCTAAAAGATACCCGAGTAAAGCAGTACCAATGATGGCTATATTATGATCTATCCCAAATATGGGATGTGTAAACCCTGCTATAAAATCACCTCCATAACTCCCGTGAGCATAGCTCACCAATGGTACAAAAAGAAAAATTATTAAAACAGAAGTGATTTTTTTCATGCCTGTGCTATTTTCTATCTCAACAATATGAACATACAAGGAATTAATACAAAACAAAGCCCATATTCTATATCGAGTGTCGGTATGACTACCTATTAACTATTAGAATGCATTTTTCTCCAAAGTGCGCATTTCAGATGGTCGTTAATTGCCTCATTGAGGTAGTAATACAATAGTGATCCCACTCCGAAAACCTACAAAATCAAAAAAATTAACTTCGACAAACTCTGCAAAAATCTTTTGGCGAACTTTACATTTTTTTCAACTCGCTAATACTCAGGTATCACCGAATCTCAAAAAATGGATATTTCATGCAAAAACAACTCTTTTTGTGAAAAATGTTAGTTTCCAGAGTAGACTCAATTTTTTAACTCAAAAGCACTCACCTGAGTAGTTACTAATTTTGTTTATTCGATTCTTAACATAAAATTAACTCATGGGAATGTAACTTACACCATATAGTAGATACATTATTATATATGGTAAATGAGTTAATTTTAAATTTTCTGTTTTTTGTTGTACCAAATATTCCATTAATCCTGTGGCTGCATATGCGCTACAAGTGTTTCGTTGTCCTTGAAACTTTGGAGTGCTAATTTTATCTCTTAAATCTATAGCTCCAGATTTGCTATTAGTTTGTGTGAAATGATTAGGTAATTGTTTTTTTAGTTTATCAAATTCAATTATTGCTTTTGAATTATTTTTTTCTGTTCTTTTAATAATACGACTCCATTCATCTTTGTTAAATAGGCTTTTAAAATCGTTGTTTGATGTAAGCTCACTAACATTAGTATAGCCTTTTGTGACAAATTGCTCAATAAGGGTTTTAGTTTTTTTAAGACTGTCGAGCTTAAGATTAGCATTGGCGGCGACATATAGATCTGCACTTCTTGCTAAACCTATTTTAAAAGCTGAATTGCTTTTTTTAGCCAAAATTGATACTAACTGTGTAGTTAGGTTTTTTGCTTGTTCTTCTTAAATTTTTGAATTCTCATTCTGCGTTTTCTTTTCCTAATGATACTCCCAGTATTGTTAAGAATTTCACGGTCATTTAGTGCCAAGAAACCGTTTAATTATTCAATTCAAATGTTCAAATACATTGGAACTCTTCGTTGAGCTTGTCCTTGTGCAAAAATTAAATATTGTTCTACCCAGTTGTTTAATGCATAGAGTTCTTCCACTTTGTGGTATTTTTTACTATTGAAAGATCCGTTTTTCTAACCTTACTACATCTCCAAGTAGTTAATTCCATATTTTCTTTTGAGCCTATTCGCTCTTTATGTAATAATTTCAGCATCCGTTTGTCCTGTTATTGTTCAGTGTAATTTATTCTGTATCGTTTTAAAGAAGCCAATAATAATTTCTAAAGTTGGGTCATAATCTACACTTGTTCCATAGATGTCTATTATTTTTTTATTAAAACGTTTCTTAGAAGTACGAATACCTTGTATTCGTTTTTCCAATTCTTCAAAATTATCGAAAGGTAAATCTGGATTTTTTAAATGCTCATTATCTAATAGAAATCCTTTTACTATGTACTCTCTTAGTTGACTAATGCTCGGTCATGCAATATATGACGGATTATTTGGTATATCTTAAGCCTGTACATCGTTAGGAAATTACTCATTTAGCTCGCTAAAATCGTAAATTTTCGCCTTGATCAGAATCAAAAATTTCATCAAACCCAACCCGACATTATATGCTTGACAGAGCACTAGAGCTCTGTCAAGTGATTTATGGCGGTAATCCAAATTTTCTATTTCATTGGCACAAAGAAAATTTTCCTCTTTTTACGAGAGATTGGAAGAATTTCTTCAAAAGGAATTACAAATTCTTACCGGTTATAACACTTGACAAATACCCCAACTCAAATCCCCTCCTTACCAAACCTGCTACATTTTTCACATCGAGTTTTGCCAGTAAGTTTTTGCGATGTGATACTACCGTGTGATAGCTGATATAGAGTTTGTTAGCTATCATGTCAGTAGTATATTCATAAGCTAAAAGGTATAGGACTTCTCGTTCTCTGGGGCTGATTTTGTTTAATATATATAGCGGTTTCATATTTAGTTTATTATATTCTGGCCTGCATTCAAGTAATAAATGCAGGTGGTTTAAAATGAGGGTTGCTAAATTTTTTAAAATTTAGCAAACCTAATTCAGGACGAGTCATTTATTACCTACACCCTGCATCCTCTGGACACTTATCCCTCCTATCACACACTCCATCACCATCAGTATCCACGTCTCCTATATTTTCACACTTGCACTGGCCACAGCTGTATTCTGAGCTTATAAAGCCGCCATTTTCGCCATATAGAAAACCCAAATCTCGACACTTTCCGCTGATATTGACCATAGCATCTTTATTTTCTCTCGGTATTTTACAAATGAATATTTTGCCTTGTTTATTAGGCTGGCACGAGCCGCATTCGTCCTGCACATCACATCCATCAGGTATCCCATCTCTGTCTTCGTCGTTGTGGTCAGGGAAGCCGTGACATTTGTCTAGGGCATTACACACGCCATCGGTATCATCATCACGTTCTACTCCTATACAGTTACAATTGCTGTCATACTTGTCATTCTCCGTGCAGTCAATGCCATCATCGCAGCTGCTGC
>JAZGFD010000170.1:0-14059 GCA_036479115.1 Saprospiraceae bacterium
ATTTTACATATTTTTTATTTTCTCTGATGATCATATCACTCGAGAAACCATGAATTAGCGAAAAAATGAAATGATGCAGAATGTTGAATTTAAGTTTTTCGACCTTTATAGATTTTAGTGATTTCGAGGCATTTTAACGTTAAGAACAGAACATTTGTTCCAGAAATATCAATGTGATAACACATCACACCCTATTGATAATCAAGGATGAATAAAATAGAAATGTAAAGCCAAATGCGAGTTTTGTTCTCGTGTTATGTCTGAGGCTATGTGATTTCGTTCAGACACTAACTACTCAAGGGGTGTGCTTTTTTTAACCAAAATTGATACCACTTGGATAGTCACTTTTCTGGTTACACAAGATATTGAATACTTACAGAGCGATTAGGTAATTTATGAAAATAAGGATGCCACAAATGCCTCTTTATTAAAGACTTGCAACTCTTCTATTCCTTCTCCAACACCTATGTATTTTATGGGCACTTTAAATTGGTCACTGATACCGATAGCAACACCACCTTTGGCAGTTCCATCCAATTTGGTAAGAGCCAAAGATGAAACATCAGTGGCCTCTGTAAATCTTTTTGCTTGTTCTATTGCGTTTTGGCCAGTAGTGGCGTCCAGAACGAGCATCACATCATGAGGAGCACCATTTAATTTTTTAGCGATCGAATTTCGAATTTTCGTCAATTCTTTCATCAAGTATAGTTTGGTATGGAGCCGCCCTGCTGTATCAATGATGGCCACATCATAATTTTCATTGATGGCTTCTTGCACAGTTTCATATGCTACTGCGGCTGGGTCAGTATTCATTCCTTTAGAATAAAATCCACATCCCACTCTTTCAGCCCATACTTTTAATTGACCTACGGCTGCGGCTCTGAAAGTATCACCTGCACCGAGTAAAACGCTGTAACCCAGTTGTTTATATTGATATGCTAATTTGCCAATCGTTGTAGTTTTACCTACTCCATTTACCCCTACTACAAGTATTACATATGGGTTTTTTTCTTGGGGGAGGCTGTAATTTTCTATATTCTGAGTGTTGTTCTCCGCAAGGATATTTACAATTACACCTTTAAGTAAATCATTGAGTTCTTCTGTATTGATATATTTTTCACTTGATACTCTTTGCTCTAACTTATCAATAATTTTTATAGTAGTATCGAGGCCTACGTCAGATTGAATCAGAATGTTTTCTAATTCATCAAGAAAACTTTCATCCACAGTAGATTTTCCAGCAACAGCCTTCGTTATTTTATCTAAAAAACCTTCTTTGGTCTTTTCAAGGCCTTTGTCTAGTTTGTCTTTTTTTTCTTTTGAAAAATATTTCTTAAAAAAACTCATGTTGTGAAAGTGCAATTATTTTGGGTGATGTGCAAATATGAAACGTTCTAGTATGACACGACAACATTATTTGTCTAACTAGTGCTGCATTAAAAAGCATGTGAGGAGTGATTTGGAATCTCTTAATCGAGTCTTGCGTTGTAAAGTTTCTCCCTTCGCCTAGGCTCAGGACAAGCATTTAGCTCGCTAAAACCAAAAATTCCCACTTTGATCAGGATTATTTTTTTTTAATATTACCCGTCTTTTAAGACTTGACAGAGCACTAGATTTAATATCATAAATGGTAGTCTAGATGTGCGATCAAGTAAATCGTGATATACAAAAGGCTTTTTCCTGCATCAGAAAAAAGCCTTTTTTAAATAATTCTTTTTTAAGTTTTTGCTTATTTATTGTTAGCAAAAAACTCTTGAACTTTATCCTTGTGGAGGATTACTTCCTTATACGAATACTTGCCTGTTACTGGGTCTTTTATACTTTTAATCACCTTGGCATGATCTCTTCCTGATCCTGCATTTGCAGCTCTTTGAGCTACTCTGGCGTTTTTTGATACTTTAGCCATGTTTAAATTACTTTATTTCTTTATGAATGGTATATTTCTTCAAGATAGGATTAAATTTTTTAATCACTAATCTGTCAGGAGTGTTTTTTCTGTTTTTCTGAGTCACATATCTAGAAGTGCCAGATAAGCCACTCGCTTTATGCTCTGTGCATTCTAAAATGACTTGCTGTCTATTACCTTTTGATTTCTTTGCCATGATTGTGTTATTTATGATTTGGTAAGATCCACCCCGTGATCTATACCTTTTCTTTCTAATTTAAGAAGGTATTCGTACAGTCCCAATTTATTAATAGTCCGCATTGCTGAAGTGCTGAGCTTGATCTTAACCCATTTGTTCAATTCAGGGATAAAGTATCTCTTTGTATGAAGATTAGGAAGAAACCTCCTCTTCGTTTTGTTTTTAGCATGAGAAACATGATTTCCTGAAATGGGCCTCTTACCAGTAAGTTGACAAATTTTTGACATTATAATATAATTTTCAAAAAGTCTTTCATGATTCATGTCATGAGTAACTCTCTTTTTTTTTTCAAAATGGAGTGCAAAGGTACGTTATTTCCTATATAAATATCTAGGCTTTAGAAGGAAAATTTACTTAGCTGTGGTACGGGGCTCATGGCCAATATCAAAATTGCAAGAATTGGCAATGAAGCACATCTTATTGGCCTCATGATGAAGAGCATTGGCTTTCTCAATCATATTGATTTCGCTTACTATTACTTGTGGGTGAAGTGTCACACTTGAGAAGTGACCACTACCATTTTCTGATTCTATCATGGTACCTCGAGGTTTGTCCACATATTCTAAAACAATAATGTGATTTATAGAACAGAGATGTAAATACCACAACATATGACAACTGGAAATAGATGATAGAAACAACTCTTCTGGATTATATCGGGACGCATCACCTCTAAAGTTAGAGTCTGATGAACAAAAAATTTTTCCATATTTTTCATGAGCAGTAGCCTCGTGATCACGACTATATGATCTGTAATCAAAAGTACCGCTGCTTTTGTTTCCAGTCCATTCAAGGTTGATTTTATAAATATGATTTTTCATGACTATTCCTTAAGATTCTTTTGAAAGATATAATGAGTAGAGACTAAAGGAAATCTCGCCAAAACTGATATAGCTTACTTCCACGAGTTCAGTATAAATCTTTTAGCGATATTTCTCATTTTTTCCAAATGGTGTTCAGTCAAAGGTATATTGTGGCTGCCTTTGAAAACTTTTTGAATCTTCACAACGGTTAGATAGCAGGGTCGATAGCTGCGACTATCCTCACGAACCTCCGCTTTACTCAGGCAGAAAATATCCTCACCCTTCTTGTTCAATCACTAAGTAGTAAAATTATAACTATTCGGGAGGTGTTTTATCAAAATAATTTTTATTTTATCTTTGTTAATTTGTTTTTTCAGTGGCCTTTTTAAATTGATAAACTAACTTCTTCGGATCCCATTCTATCCACTTTTCCAGCAGTTCCCAGCCCCCTTTTTCGCTGATGACTATGTACTCTGTGTCGTAACCTTCATTTTTAGCTTTTGCAGATTCACATACACTGGTAACAATTCTGGCCGTAATGAGAAATGGTAATATTTCTATTTCCTTTTCAGTAAGTGTAATTTGAGAATTGTATCCCTTTATTACCTCACATGCCACATCTATAGGAGAATTGTGCTTTTGCATGATGTAAGCAAGGCCGATCGCTAAGTCGCATATGCGTGGAGCAACTGTAGCATCTCCTAAATCTATAACACCACATATTTGGTCACCATTGCACAAGACATTCCACTCATTGAAATCATTGTGTATGAGTTGGCGAGGCAAATTTTGTAGAATAGGTAAAGCAATATGCTCGAATTGTTCTAAAAAATGATCGACTATTTTTCTTCGTTTTGATTGCTCAAGGAGGGGAATTATTTCTTTATTTTTTAGTGCATATAGCAAATCCCATACAGACTGCTTATTTAGAACATGGACTACTTCGCATTTAGATAACTGAAGGGCCATAAGCGCTATAGCTCTTCCTAAGTTATTCAATAAAACTGGTGTGATCTTAGCATCTGCCAAGAACACTCCTTCTATGAAAGGTAGTAACCTGGCAAAACTTCCATCTTCATAATGGTGTATCTTTTTGTCATTTTTTAGTATAGTATAAGGTATCTTATATGGTAGATGATCTTTAATGAGTTCTACAAATTCTATCTCCTCTTCAATTAAATGCAGGGCAGATTGATCTCTGTAAAACTTAAGGACGTATTGATTGCCGTGATCGTCAATTATCTTATAATTGATGCTACCGTAGCCTTCTAGCTTTTTGATTGATACTGCCTTTAGACCAAAGGAGTCTAGTATTTTTTGTACAAGACGAATCATTCATCTAAGGTAACTACTTAGTGTCGGAACGAGAACTCATCAAAAATAGAAATAGTTCTTTTGGCGATATTTTAATTTTTTTTTAACGCGCTGATACTCCGGCATCACCGAATACCAAAACAGTAAAATTTCATACAAAATATTCTATTTCATAAAATTCGACAGTTTCCGTTCAGACACTACTTAGCTGATGTGCAGCGAAAATAGCGCCTTCTTTTGCCAAAATTGATACCACCTAAGTTACGATAAATGCATCTATATTTATTTGTACAATTCTGGAGCATAACAATATGATAAATCGCGGAAAAGCCGTTCAGGACAGTCTGTAAAAACACCGTCTACTCCTCTTGTTTTAAGCACTTCATACTGACTTTTTGTTTCTATTGTCTCAACATATTTACCTTCATACATCCAAACCCTAAGTTTTTTATTTCTTTTTTTTACATGTTTAATAATTCGATCCGTTAGGGTGTCAACTTTACCGTGTTTGACAGGGATAACCAGAATATCTGATTTTAATGGAAATAAGAACATATCAATTCTCAAGAAACTGCTAAATAATAGGTTCTTCACTTCCTGAGTGGCTTCACCATAAGGCCACAAGGTTCTTTTTTTCTTGATCTCTTTTATCACACGATCATATTTACTCACAACTACAAAAAGGAGTTTTGTGACCGCTTTTATTATAACATTTGAATAAACAAACCTTCTATATCAGGATGGTTATTTTGAATGTCATAAACAAATCTTGTTGAAGGAAAACGCTTTAATACGTTTTTTAAAAGAGGAATTTTTCTTCTCTTTTTCTTGTTCTGAAAATCAGCAGGATTTTTAAAATTACTTTCTATTGAAATCTTTGGAAGGTCGGAATAATTGTAGTTTCTTATAAGTCCATTTTGACCAGTAGTACAAATTAAATTATCATCGTGAAATAGTACAAATACTTGGCCTTTTGTAATTTGAAAATCAATCTCAACCCGCTAATTCTTATTCACGCGTTGACAATGTTGAATACCTTCTATTGAGTTTTCTGGATTTTCTTTCTTTCCTGTTGCATAGCATATTACTTCCATTAGAATATTGTCATTTTAAACCTAATATCGAAATCAATTAGAATACCTGAATATGAAATGTGATACTGAGTAGAATTATGGGATATGCGACAACTTAATAGAAGAGATAACCAGGGTTATTTTTAGTCATAATCACTTCGGAGTCTTTTATGCTATGGATATATTGATCAAAAGAAGACTTATATTTTCGAGATACTTTTAATATTGTTTTACTATCATAAAGACATACGAAGTAGCCTTGAGTACTTCGGTTATAATCGTCTATTTTCCAAATGTTAACAATATATTTAGTCTCAAAAAATGAAATTTGCCTGATAAAAAAGACAACATTTTTTTACCTGCCTGATGGGCAGACATCTCTTGTTATCAAACAACTTCAATAACAACAAGGATGAGCCCATTCCAATAAACTCACAAAATCAAAAAAAATCACTTCTACAAATTCTGCATAAAGCTTTTGGCGAACTTTATATTTTTCTCAACTCGTTGATACTCAGGCAAAACTGGATCCCCCCAAAATGTAAATTTCATTCAAAACGATTCTTTTTCTGAAAAATGTTAGTTTCCAGAGTAGACTCAAGGATAGTTTATTGATGATAATGGTTTCTTAAGGTATCTCTATAAAATTATTGAGATAAAGTGTCCAATCATAATCACCAAATTGGAGCCTTACATCTTTATTTGGTATTAGATTATAGTGAAAGAGCATTCGTTTTATTCCCTTCTTTCCTCCGAAATCCCCCCTAAACCATGAGAAAAGTACGGTGGTGGTGACTTCTTCATTTTCTTTATTAAAAGTCGTATTCTTTTTTAAAAAATTGGCAGACATATATTCTAATTGAGCGTCTAAATGCTCAGGATTGTAGATGGTCACTGGTGGACAGCTTTTAGCTCCACAGTTCAATGCAAAATGTACACGAGCTTCTCTTTTTTTTGGGCTAAACTTTTTTTGATATTGTGGAGCGAAAGGGTTGCGAATTCTCCCAAACCCATATTGCCATTGGGAACCTCGAATAATGCCATGTTCGATATTAGAAAAACTCATGTTACGGCCAGCAATAGCAATAAATTTTTCTGCGAAAAATTGAGTTCTCTTGTCATATTTATCTGGTTTTTCTTTAAGTTTAATTTGAATAAAAGCATTGTATATATTGACCCAGAAGGCTATTTTTTGATTATCAGTTTGTAATTGATGATTTAGTTCTTCTTCTGTGGATCTGGCCAAAGTGTTTTCCAAAAGATTTGTACTCTTTCCACATTTTAGAACCTGAAGAATTTCTTGGGATAATTGGATGTAGTTCACCTCATTGTTTTTTTTGCGGGTATCAATATTTAGAAAAAGTGTAGATATCATTGAACATAAAATAAGGCAGATTTTTAGCACTCTAAAAAGTTGTTATTAATAAATTGGTACTTCTCAGGTGGAGCGAATTTTGGAAAAAAAATTCTTTTTTTACCATATTTCAACTATTAGCGCCCACCTGTAGTTACCTAAATTGTTGTTCACTTCTACGCTTTAGTATTTCGCGATAATTGAAAGTAACGATCTCATCGCTATATTGCCACTTTGCATGTAAGGATTTACTTAAAAGGAATTAACGCCGACTGTTTGTAATAAAAAAATGTGTAACTCTAGAGTTATTCTTATTAGAAATACAATAAAGATCCTTATTTGCAGTCAAAAAAGAGTAAAGCGTAGTAATTGATGAAGGAATATGAATCAGTAAAGGCATTTAAAGAGTTATTGGATAAAAGACACATCGAAAAAATAGCGGTTCAATCACTTAATCTTTTGAGCCTTGAACATGAAATGCTAAAAATTAACTTTGAAGGTTGTCTCTTCCTAGGCTGTAATATGAGCAATGATATGGTAGCTCATCTTGTGGAGAATAATTATTTGTTTCCAAAACTCAAGGTGCCCTATAACAACTATCCAAATACTTTGTATACTAGAATGAGTCTTTATAATGACTACAATCACCGAAAGCCGAACAGCTATCAAAACACCTTGGATAAGGTAGTATATGACCACTTTATTAAAACAGGAGTAGAAAGTGATAACATCCATGAGACCTTAGCCAGATGGCTGCACGATCATTCGATTACCGACGCTGTTTATGATTTTTTAGAAAATTATAAAGAAAGAAATATAGTGGCCATAATGGGAGGCCATAGCCTAAGTAGAGAAAGCAATAATTTTCGAAAAGTTGCCGAAATATCAAAAAAATTAACCGAAAAAGGCTACCTCATGACCTCAGGTGGTGGGCCAGGAGCGATGGAGGCCACCCATGTGGGAACATGGTTTTCGGGAGGGTCTAAAAAGAAAATGAAAGAAGCCATAAAACACCTTAAAAAAGCCCCTTTCTACAACCATCCTGACTGGTTGTCAACAGCTTTCGAAGTGATCGAAAAATACCCAACGGGGCCTTATAAAAGCTTAGGCATTCCTACTTGGCTTTATGGCCACGAACCTCCAACACCATTTGCATCACATATTGCTAAATATTTTGCTAATAGTGTAAGAGAAGAAGGGCTTTTGGCGGTAGCTAAAGGTGGGGTAATATTTGCTCCTGGTAGTGCTGGTACCATGCAAGAAATCTTTCAAGAATTAGCGCAAAATCACTATGAATCATTTGGAAAAGCAAGTCCAATGGTGTTTTTGGACAAACACTATTGGACCAAAGAAAGGCCTATCTATCCTGTTATTAAAAAGATGAAAAAGAGTGGTGCTTTGAAAAATCTCAATTTAGGAATTTATGATGATATTGATGAGGTGGTGCATCATATTGAAAGTAATAATGAAAATATTGCTTAGTTAAGTGAAAAAGGGTGTATTTTAATATTTGAACCAAGCCCAATGATGGTGTGATATTCTACAAAAGGCCCCTTGGCCTCTTTGCGAAAACGACAATTTGATTTGCGCCCAATATTAATTGTATGTTAAGAAAAAAATAAATGTAAATGGCACGGTTAAACAAAGGGCAATCTGCTCCGCTACTAAAAGGCAAGACATCTGATGAAGAGGTTGTTGATCTGAATGATTATTTGGGTACACCTTTTATTTTATCATTTTATAGATACGCAGGATGTCAGTTTTGTAATCTTAGAATGAAGGCTTTTATAGAAAAGTATCACAGCGAATATGCCCCATCAGGGATTAAGGCTATTGCTGTATTTCAATCACCAGAAAGCAAAATGGCAAAGAATCTTTACAAACATCATGAAATACCATTTGCCGTGGTGGCTGATCCAAAAATGAAATGGTACAAGGAATATGGTTTAGAAAAATCGTGGGCAGGTTTAGCGAAATCTTCTTTTAGATTAAAGGCCTTGGTTCAATCTATATCTCAAGGATATGCTAAAATTGACCCTGATGGGCCAATGAATAGAATGCCAGCTGACTTCCTTATCGGTTCTGACGGCACTATAGCCGATTGTTTTTATGCTGCTGATATTAGCGAGCATATATCTTTTGAAAAGATAAAGACGTGGGCTGATTCTATAACTGTAAATTCTTAATCATGAATGTGCGGTAATAGCATCCAGTAGTTTCTTCTTAGTCTGCATTCCTGATTGAGTCCATACGGCTTTGCCATTTTTAAAGATCATAAGAGTAGGCACACTTTTCACTTTATACTTTGTAGCAAGTGACTGATTTTTATCAATGTCTATTTTAATAATTCTTACTTTTCCTTTGGCTTCCTTCGCCACTTCTTTAAGGATAGGCATCTGCGCTTTGCAAGGACCACACCATGTTGCAAAGAAATCAATGAGAATTGGTTTGGTGCTTTTGATGAGTTTTGTAAAATTTCCTTTCATTTTATTTCTTTTTTTTTAAATATATATCCAAGTATATACTTTTGAGTCCTTTTTGCCAAGTAGACAGTAAAAAAAAGTTTTTACCTTCAAGTACATTACATCTGAGTTTCTACCTCTACTAAATAAATATATCCTGCATTCTCAATTATTAAATACACTTGAAGCGCGTAATTTCAATTATTAAGTTAACTTTCATTTGGTGTTTTATACCCTAAACTTTTCCTATTATGTGCTATTATAGCTTTGTTCTCAATAATTTGAGTATCTAGATTTCTGGTTACCTCTCGACTAACTACTGAGTTATGCTAATTTACTCTTTGTGGGATGAGATGGACGATTTTTTTCTACTTCAAAAAGCAAAAGAATGAAATACGAATTTAGCTACTGGGAGTATGAATCTTTTTTAAAGGATATCGATGTGGCCATCATTGGCAGTGGTATAGTCGGGCTATCAGCGGCCATTCAATTAAAAAAGAGAAAGCCAAAATTAAAAGTATTGGTTTTGGAGAGAGGTCCCCTTCCACTTGGAGCCAGTACTCGTAATGCTGGCTTTGCTTGTATAGGTAGTATGACGGAGATAATGGATGATCTTCTAAATCAATCTGAAGATGAAGTATTCTCTTTGATTCAAAAAAGATACAATGGGTTAAGGCTATTGAGAACAACTCTGGGAGATAAAAATATCAGATATAAGAGGTGCAAAGGCTACGAACTATTCCGTGATGAGGATAAAGAAGCATTTGATAAATGCAAGGATCAAATTTCTTATGTTAATACATTATTACAACCTATTACAGGCAAGAATTCAACCTTTCATGTAGTTGAAAATGGCCACAGAAGTTTTGGGCTATCAGGATGCAATCATCTGATAGTGAATGAAATAGAAGGCTCAATCCATGTAGGAGAAATGATGAAAAATCTTATCAAATTGGCACGTGAAAATGATGTTGAAATATTAAGTGGAGTCAATGTCAATGATATTATAGAAGCCAGTGATTGTGTTCGTATTTCTGTGAATGATCACAAATTTTTCACTTGTAAAAACATAATTATAGCAACCAATGGCTTAGCTAAACATCTTATAAAGGATGTTGAAATCAAACCTGCAAGAAATCAAGTTTTACTCACTTCCCCTATTCCAAATCTCAAACTTAAGGGCACTTTTCATTATAAAAAAGGATATGTATATTTCAGAAATGTTGAAGATCGAGTATTGATAGGTGGATTCAGGCACCTTGAACCCAACGCTGAAGAAACAGACGTTTTTGGAAGTTCGGAAACCATACAGGATGCTCTTCGGGAATTTTTAAATGTGGTCATTTTGAAAGGTCTTTCATATAAAATAGAGCACAAATGGAGCGGCATTTTGGGCGTTGGTGATGCAAAGGCACCAATAGTAAAAATGGTATCTCCTCACTGCTTGGCTGCCGTTCGTTTAGGAGGCATGGGAGTAGCTATAGGTAGCTTGGTAGGACGTGAAGCAGCAGACCTTATTCTGGATTTGTAAAAATAGTATTATAGGTCTACTGTGGATATCGGATAATAATGAGTCCACTCCAGAAACAGACATTTTTCACAAAATGAGTTGTTTTGGATGAGATTTACATTTATTGAGATTCGGTGATGCCTGAGTATCAGCTAATTTAAAAAAATATAAATATCGCCAAAAGAAACTTTTTTGATTTTGTGTGTTTCCGGAGTGGGCTCAGGGGTGGAATTCCCCTTATTTACTTGACTATGCTTTTGTTGTATGCCCTGCGTTACTCAAGGGTACTTTTTTAATCCCCCCCCCCAAGATGGTGCTGTCCTTTCAAGGGATTGATATTGAGTGTTCTGGAAACTGTATGGCGCGAGAGTGAACCATATAAAGGTGCAAAATATAATTAGGTTTTCGGGCTCCCTTAGTGCGGGATGGGTGCATTTCAAATTGTCGCTTTGTCGCAATTTTTGTTCACAAAAATTTCGCCAAAGCTAGCTGTGCCTCATTATATAGCTAACGTATTGTTACCTCTCTGTGGTAATTAACGACAATCTGAAATGCACCAGTGTGGGATGCCTAATACTGTTTAAGCTAAACTTAAATGATGCTCATAAATGTCATATACCTCTCAAGCCTGATTCACGTTATTAATGATTTGATCCAGTACTTAGAATGTATACAACATTACAAAATAAAAATGCGGTATTTGCAATGTTGAGCCTGCTCTGGAAACTAACATTTTTCATAGAAAGAATTGTTTTGGACAAAATTTGTACTTTTGGAGATTCGGTAATGCCTGAGTATCAGCGAATTGTGGAAAATGTAAAGTTCGCCAAAAGCAACTTTTTTGATTTTGTGAGTTTTCGGAGTGGACTCAATATTCTGTTTTAGTTTTTATCTTTAAAATATTAACTTCATTGATATAAAATTGAGATATTAATTTTCTCATTAACATGACAACATGAAATACTCTATTTGCCTTTTTATCCTGATCATTATTTTTGCTTCATGCAAAAAGGATGATGACAACAATCCAAATCCGGAACCTGAATGCATTCTTACTGCTACCGAAGAGATTTTGATCAATCAATTAAGTAGAGATTTTGCCTATCTGTTTAATGGAGCTGATCCAGATCTCGAAGATGAAGGACTAAATCCTTTGATCGATTATATTGGAGATGCTAAATTGGTCGGACTCGGAGAAGCGACTCATGGAACTGCGGAATTTTATAAAATGAAAGACAAAATATTTAGAAAGTTAGTCACTCAAAAAGGTTTTAAAGCAATCATTTTTGAAATCCCTTGGGGGAATGCAAAAGTGGTAAACGATTTTGTAACTAAAGGGGTCGGCAGTGCAGATGAAGCGATTGATCAGACTTGGTACTGGACCTATGATACTCAAGAAGTGAGAGATCTTGCTCAATGGATTCATGATTATAATCTTACTCAAAGTACTGGAGAAAAAATCCATTTTGTCGGATGTGATCCACAAGGAGGAGATTTTAATATTGAACGAAATATGGTTTTTACTTATTTAAATAAAGTCCAACCAGATTCTTCTGGAATGGTGTTGAGCAATTACGGTCAATTGCCTTTGGGTGACATTTCTGATTATTCAAATGAGGAAGAAAGTATTAAAGAGGCGAATAAAATTGGAACTAAAAAAGTCTATGATTATTTCGTGGAACATAAGGATGAAATGATTAATTTTTCGTCTGAGTTCGAGTATGAAGTCAATGCGATGGCTGCTCATCTGATTCAACATCGGGAGTATATATATCGAACAAATAACTTTGGAGTTCCTAGAGATTCATTGATGGCAATTTACTCGGAATGGTGGCAAAGTATTTTAGCACCAGAAGCGAAGGTGGCAATCTGGGCGCATAATTTTCATGTGATGGATGCTCGAGTTATTGAATCGGATTGGATGGGAACTTATCTCCGACAACGGAATGGTGCAAACTATAAAAATGTGGCTTTTAGTTTTGGTAAAGGAGCCTTCAATGCTTTTAGAGCAGGAGCCAATGGTCAATTTGTAAGTGGAGTGAGTCGCCAGACTATTCCAACGTTAAAATGTCATTCTACCAATCATTTGTTGTCGTTGGTAGATGGCGATCAGCATTATTTGATTTTTGATGAATTGGAAAATGAATCTAAAACCTACTTCGAATCTGTTCATACGTTTATTCAATTGGGAGCAGGATTTAATTATAGCTTTTTACAGAATTATACTCAAGATTTTAGTTTGAGTAAAATGTTTGATGTGCTCATTCATTTTGATGAAACGAATAATAGTGAATTGAAGTAATGCTTTCTTTTTTTATTCAAATTGCTTTCATCACATAAAGGGAATTCATTTTTGAAATATTTGAGTAGTGTTTTATTATTTAGCAAAGGTTTGTCTGGATAATTATGTGTTAGCTGGTTTCCCATATTCTGGGGGCATTTCAGATTGACGTTAATTACCTCAGAGTGTTAACAATACGTTAGTTAAATATAGAGATACATCTAGCTTTGGCGAAATTTTTGTCAACAAAAATTGTGACAAAGCGAAGAAGTGGCAACACAATCGAGGTTCTCTTACACATGTGAATGAGTAAGAAAAGCGAAGAAGTGGCAACACAATCGAGGTTCTCTTACACATGTGAATGAGTAAGAAAAGCGAAGAAGTGGCAACACAATCGAGGTTCTCTTACACATTGGATTGAGGAAGAAAAGTGACAATTTGAAATGCACCTGCAGCAATGTTATCTAAAGACATTGATTGTAAATTCTTAATAGATTCAAGTGTGATTTTGCTAAATAGAGTTGAATTAGCATATTGCCCAAAAGCTTGGCAAAGTTGCTCCTTACGGAGTTTACGACATAGGATTGAATAAAGGCTGGGTAAGTGTAGGTATTAGCAGTGATACTGCTCAATTTGCAGTCAACACAATACGGTGCTGGTGGTATCAATTGGGTCAGGTTAATTACAATGGAACGAAAGAAATATTAATTACAGCAGATTGCGGTGGAAGCAACGGTAATAGGGTTCGATTGTGGAAAGTGGAACTCCATAAACTATCCAACGAATTAGGTCTTAAAATCCATTTATGCCATCTTCCTCCTGGGACAAGTAAATGGAATAAAATAGAACACCGAATGTTTAGCTACATTTCAAAAAACTGGAGGGGTAAACCATTAATCAGCCGAGAAACTGTTGTTCAACTAATTGGAAATACAACCACTCAAACTGGGCTACAAATTCAAGCAGTCCTCGATGAAAGTGAATATGAAAAAGGCATTGTAGTCTCTGACCAGCAATTATCAGAAGTAAATATCACACGAGAGTCATTTCATGGAGAGTGGAATTATTGCATCAGTCCTAATAATTAAATTGAAATGTTATTTTGACGCGACCCCTTA
>JAZGFD010000171.1:0-45186 GCA_036479115.1 Saprospiraceae bacterium
CATACTACCCCATTCTGCCAATATGGTCATCAATCCTCCTGGAGTTCCTGGAGTAACTGCCGCCAAAGGCCCATACTGCGGAGGGTGTTTCATTCCTTTGTTTTTAAAAAATTCGGGTGTTGCTCCTGTAGGTGCTACACCTAGTGCATTGATGCCTATTACTTCTTTAGTATGAGGGTTATAGATCAATGCTTGTGTTTCTCCGCCCCAACTGAGCACATCCCACATGGTGGCTGTAGCAGCAAGCATTGCACATGATGCATCTATTGCATTTCCACCTTTGTTAAATATCATTGCCCCTGCTGATGCACCCAATGGTTTACCTGTTATTGCCAACCATTCCTTAGCGTGAAGAACGGGTTTTTGGGTCTTCTGGGCAGTGAGTGGTGTGAGTAAACAGAAAAACAATACTGCTATTACTATTTTCATAATGTTAAATTTTATGTCTTAATGGCTTGCCAAATAAAATTGGCCCAAGTTCGAACAAATGTAGACTATTGTCATTAATGTGAATGTAAAGTTTTAAATCATGAGTCAATCGGAAAACTAACTAAACAATAAAGTTGTTTCTAGCGAACTTGACATTTTTCTCAATTCGCGGATACTCAGACATCACCGATTCTCTAAAAATACAAATTTGAGCCAAAACGATTCTTTTTATGAAAAATAATAGCTTCCAGAGTGGAGTCAACTTTGGTTAACCCAACTTGGCTATTTCAATAAACAAGTCATTGATTGCCAAGCTGTTAGCAAGTTGAGTGCAACATTACATTTTTGTAAGTCATTGAAATATAAGTGATTAAATATATGAAATTATATAATATAATTATAGCACATGAGAACGAAATTCAATTTGTAGTGATGTACGGTCAATCATAAGTCCCTGAGTACCAAGGCTAATTTCGCGTGATGACCAAGTTGGGTTAAAAAATCTCTTGCTGCCATATTGCAGCTATTATTGATCTAAATCGAAGATTTGGCAACATAATCGAGATTTGCTAGCTATAGTAATAGCACTTCTAATTTCATATTAAATGTGTTTTTTGGTAAAAACAATAGTAATTATTTGTCTGCCTGATTGGCGGACAGGCCTCATAAGCACCTACTGAAGGTGTGGTGGAAAAAGAAAAATAGAAAGTGCATACTGATGCGAAGTATACCCAATAAAAGTTAAATACTGGAGGTATTAGGAAATAAGTGACTATTCAGGCAGTATCAATTCTGGATAAAAAAAAACAACCCTTGAATAGTCACGGTTCCAATGAAATTATTTCAATCCTTTTTTTTCTGAAAATTTAGAGAAACAGAGTTCATACAGTACCTTAAACCTGTCGGTTTTGGCCCATCGGAGAATACATGCCCCAAATGACCTTCACATCTGGCACAAAGGATTTCTACTCTTTTATATCCTATTTTATAATCAACATCTTCAGTAATATTCTCATCTTTAATAGGCTTAAAAAATGACGGCCATCCTGTACCAGAAACAAACTTAGAGTCAGAATCAAATAAAGGCAACTCACAAGCAGCGCAAGTATAAATTCCCTCCTTTTTATTATCCCAAAGAGCACCGCTAAATGATCGTTCAGTTCCCTTTTTACGCAATACAAAATACTCCATTTCAGTCAATTCAGACTCCCATTCTTTTTCACTTTTTTGTATTTTGTCTATAGTGTTTTTTACTTTTTTAGAAGGTGCTAAATTCTTTTGTGCCTGACTATTACATGCCATAAAAAAAATAATAGAGCCTAGGAATAGCGACTTTAGTATTGTTTTGGATATTATCATACATCTTAATTTTATTATTAAATATTTTAAAATTTTATTAAAACAATTCATTCTGTAAAAAATGAAAGTTGAGCCCACTCTGAAAACAGATAATTTTCACAAAATGAATTACTTTACATGATATTATCATTTTCTGATATTTGTTAATGCCTAAGTATCAACAGATTGAAAAATAGGATAAGATCACTAAAAGAAACATTCTAGGTTTTTTATATTTTCGGAGTGGGCTCAAAGTTTCGTTCAGCTTCTTTATAATGCTATAGCATGTTAAAACAAAGATTCTGCTGATGACAGCACATTCCCTTCAAAAGTATGTACAGCATAGCTGAATCCTTTGTGAATAGAATATCCCCCATAATTTCCCAGTTTATCCATAGCTAAAAACCCAACTTGTAAATCTTCCACATCAGTATGTTTAGTCCGAATTCTATTCACTATTTGTCGGCATGCTTCCACTGGAGAAGCTCCATGCCTCATTGCCTCAACCACCATAGCGCTACCGGCCGTGCGAATCACTGCTTCCCCAAGGCCAGTAGCACATGCACCTCCTACTTCACCGTCCAGAAATAATCCTGCTCCGATAAGTGGTGAATCCCCTACTCTACCATGCATCTTCCAAGCTGCTCCACTTGTAGTACATACACCAGCCATTTTGCCATTTTGATCAATGGCCAACATGCTAATTGTATCATGATTTTCGATATTGATTTTTGGATTCTTATAATCTGAAGTAGAAAGCCACTTTTCCCAAGCTTTCTTTGATTTTTCAGTGAGAAGGTTTTCCTCTTCAAAACCTTTTTCTAGTGCAAACTTCTTCGCCCCTTCCCCTACTAGCATAATGTGGGGCGTATCTTCCATTACCTTTCGGGCTATGGATATAGGGTGTACAAACCCTCTTAAAAAACATACAGAACCACAATTACTGTCATGATCCATTATACATGCATCCAATGTCACATGGCCCTCTTTATCAGGAAACCCGCCTATCCCAACGGTTTGCTCTTCTGGATCGGCTTCGATAAGTCTCACTCCCTGTTCTACAGCATTTAAGGCACTTCCTCCTGAACTGATCACCTTCCAAGCCTCGACATTTGCCCTTTCCCCAAAATCCCAAGTGGATATGACCGTTGGGATAAATCCAGATTTATTAATCTTATTTTCAGCTTTACAGCTTTTCACAAATCCAATTGACGCACCTATTACAGCTGTCTTTTCGATAAATGACCTTCTTTTCATAATTGTTATAATTAGAATCGAAATATAAGAAATGATTTGATATTCTTACTATAGTCTTATTGGTGAAGTGTATTTCAAATTATCGCAAATTACATTAGGGTGGTAACATTATTCTAGCTATATAATGAGATACAGGTAGCTTTGGCGAAATTTTTATCAATATAATTTGTAACAAAGCAATAATTTGAATTGCACTTTATTAATGGGTGTACTTCAGTATGTTACAAAATAGAAAAATCTCAAGGTTTTACATAACACTTGACTTTAATAATTTAGCTATCAACTACCACAAAATAAAAGTAATCGAAATGTTTGAAAACGTATTTTAAAGTCGATATGTAAATAATAAATAACTTAATTTTCATCAATTATACAGATTGATATTGCTTGAGAATCAACAATGTTCTTAAAAGATCAAAATAAATGAGCTTTATAGAGAATTTTCACAGTTAAAAATATTACCCAATTCTGTATAAAATATTAACGCCTCTTCCCTATTTTTACATCATGAAAGATGAAGATAAAGTTGTATCCTTTGAATTATTAGGATTGACATTTTTTGTTAAGGTTAACTTGTTTTTTAGGCTGGTTCCAATAGTATGGATTGCTGAGCTAATATTGCTTTTTATTTCTATATTTTTTTTCAATTATGAAATGACAAATGCTGACATGCCTGGTGGCCTGATAAGTGGAGTTTTATTGGCATATCTAATTCATCTACTTATAGAATAAATAAGTGGATCGCAAGATGCCTTTTTTTTTAATAGCTAAGAGACCATTGTATCTGAGTTCAATGTTAACCTCTCGAAGTATTCACCCTCTGATATTTGGGTTTGTACTATGTTGATCAATATACTTTTTAAACCATTTCATCTGCTTTATTCCCCACATTAAATGTTCTAATTTTTCTTCCCAAAAATCGTTCGCATTTTTTTGAATTAGTATTTTTTTTGAAATAGCATTTTTGATCCTTTTTAAATCTACACTTATATCCTACCAGATAATCAGGATCCGTATTTTTACCATCTAAAAGAGGTTTGGGAATTGACACTTTGATCAATTTGAGGAAAAATTTCAGTCCTTATATATTATTTGAACTCAAAATATCAAATTTCAATTCCTCCATTTTCCACGATTTACTTCTGATGTAAAATTCTAATTTATTTGATTTACTTTGTGTACAAATAAACATCATGAAAAACAACATGCTTTTACTATTCTCAATCCTCTCATTGTTACTTAATGCTCAGGATGATGCTACTTGGCTCAGGCATGTGTCCATTTCTCCAGATGGCACATCAATTGCTTTTACATACAAAGGAGACATATATAAAGTACCTGCAACAGGAGGGGATGCCACTCAGCTCACATTTCATAAAGCGCATGATTATAAAGCAATTTGGAGCAAGGATGCTAGTAAAATTGCTTTTGCCTCTGATCGGTATGGCAATTTTGACATATTTGTAATGGATGCTATGGGAGGTCCTGCTAATCGACTCACTTATCACTCTAATGGAGAAACCCCATTTTCCTTTTCTGCTGATGATAAGCATGTGATATTTGGGGCATTACGTCAGGATGACATAAAGCACAGACAATATCCCACTGGGGCCCAGCCAGAACTATATTCTGTACCCGAAAGTGGTGGTCGTGTCTCTCAGCTGCTCACTATTCCAGCAGAATATGCACAAGTAACCAAGGATGGTAAAAAGATGCTCTACCATGATAGAAAAGGTTACGAAAATGAATGGAGAAAACATCATACTTCATCTGTGACACGTGATATTTGGTTATATGACAAAGATGTTAACCAGCATACAATGCTAACGAAGCATCAAGGAGAAGACCGACACCCTATCTTTACGGAAGATGAATCTGGATTCTATTTTCTTAGTGAATCACCTGGGACATTTAATGTTTTTAAATCATCATTTACCAATCCTGATAAACGGATACAATTGACTAATTTTCAGCTGCATCCCATACGTTTTTTAAGCTATGGTGGTGGCCAGCTATGCTTTGGTTATGATGGCAATATTTACACAATGGCTGAAGGCAATGATCCCGTAAAAATAAAAGTAAGAATCAGAACTCAGGAAAAGAGCAATGCTGATAAATATATATCAGTAAATGGCGGTATTCGTGAAATGGCTGTCTCTCCAGATGGGAAAGAAATTGCATTTATTGCTCGAGGTGAGGTATTCGTAACTGCCGTGGATCATTCGTATACTAAACGTATTACTAACACACCTGAACAAGAACGATTTGTACAATGGTCTCATGATGGAAAATCTGTAATATATAGTAGTGAAAGAAATAGTAAATGGAGTATTTATGAATCAAAAAAAGTAAGGAAAGAAGAACCTTTCTTTTACGCCTCTACCCTCATTACTGAGTCTACTTTGATAACATCTAATGAAGACAATTATTTGCCTGAGCTGTCTCCTGATGGGTCTTCTATAGCATATATTGCTGGGAGAAGAACCCTCAAGGTAATGAATTTGAAAAGCAAAGCTACTACCACTATTCTTGCACCAGAAGAGCTCTATCATATGCGTGATGGTGATAAATATTTTAAATGGAGTCCAGACAGTAAATGGCTACTCATTGATTGGGATATATCGCTGAGTAATAGTGATGTGTTATTAGCAAAAGCCGATGGCACAAAGAAAGTAAATCTGAATAAGAGTGGCTATGTAGACTACCGTCCTAAATGGGTCAATAAGGGAAAGCAAATGTTGTGGTTTAGCAATAGAAATGGCCTGAAAAGTTATGCGACCAGTGGCCGTACCCAAAGCGATGTCTTTACAATGTTTTTTGATAAGGAGGCTTGGGACAAATTTAGATTGAGTGAAGATGATTTTAAATTGCAAAAGGAGTTAAAAGAAGCCAATACAAAGGACAAGAATAAAGATGATGATAAAAAGGACAAGAGTACAAAGGACAAATCCAAGAAGAAAGAGCCCATCAAAAAACTGAGATTTGACTGGGACAATATGGAAGATTACAAATCTCGACTTACTATTCACTCATCAAGGCTTGGTGATGCTGTTCTTTCCAAAGATGGCGAGAAATTATATTATCTGGCAAGGTTTGAAGATGATTTGAATCTCTGGAGTACCAACCTTAGGACAAAGGAAACAAAGATTGCAATAAAGCTGGGTGCCAGATCAGGAGGTTTAGAATGGGATAAAGATCAAGAAAATCTTTACTTACTTGCAGATGGTAAAATTTCAAAAATTGACCCAGATAAAGGGGATAAAAAAAGCGTGAAACTGAAAGGAGAAATAATATTTGACAAGAATGCCGAACGTACATCCATGTTTGACCATGTCTGGAACCGTACCAAAAACATCTTTTATCATTCTAATTTTCATGGTATTGATTGGGATCAGATGCGAACCGAATACCAAAAATATATTCCATCAGTGGGTAATTCATATGAATTTGCGGAGCTACTATCAGAGATGCTGGGTGAATTAAACGTCTCTCATGCTGGTGCTAGGTATAGAGGAGATGGTATTACCAATAGAGATGCTACAGCTTCACTCGGAATATTTATGGATTACGACTATAAAGCAGATGGTATTAAAATTGAAGAAATTATTAAAGGGGGGCCTCTTGATAAAGCGGAGGTAGACGTGAAAGTAGGAAATGTCATTGAAAAAATTGATGGTGAAACCATTAGCGCTACAGTCGATGTAGCCAAATACCTTAACCGAAAGACTGATCAGTTCACCTTACTGGATATAGTAGACCCTGTGACACGAAGACGAAATCAAGTAGTTATTAAACCCATAAGTCTGGGAGCTGAAAACCGGTTGCTTTATAAAAGGTGGGTAGAAACCAATAGAAATGAAGTAGAAGCCAAGAGTAATGGCAAGTTAGGATATGTACACATTGCAGGTATGAATGATGGTCAATTTAGAAATACCTACGAATCAATGATGGGAAGATATTTTGATAGTGATGCTGTGATAATAGATACAAGATTTAATGGTGGAGGTGATTTAGTGGCAGATTTGGCCATGTTCTTTACAGGTGAGCCTTTCATCTCATATGAAACAGAAACTCGAGTAGTGGGAGGAGAACCAACATCGCGATGGACAAAACCTACTTTAGCTATCTTTAATGAAAGTATGTATTCTGATGGACATTGTTTTGCTTGTGGATATACAGATTTGAAATTAGGGAAAACCGTCGGTATGCCTGTACCTGGTACTTGCAGCTTTGCTGGCTGGGAAGGCCTTCCTGATGGATCACGATGGGGAGTAGTACCTGTAAGTGCTAAAGACAAACAAGGAAATTGGATGGAGAACAATCAGACAGAACCACAGATAATGATAAAAAATATGCCAGGCATGATAGTTAATGGTATTGATCAACAACTGGAAGTGGCAATTACTGAATTGTTAAAAGACGTAAAGAAATGAAAAGTTTAATTGTTAATTGAATGCATAAACAGACCATGCACTCATCTGACTTGACTTTACAGGCTAGAGAATGAGCTAAATATAACTGTCTTGATAAAGATTGGGAACTAATTATAATTAATACCAGTTCTCAAAATTGTATCAAGTCACTCCAGTCATTAAATATTACTTAATAACAAATTTAGTAAACCATTAAGAATGAAATTTAATACAAATAGGAAAAGCGGTAACCTTGAAGATAGAAGACGAAGTGGTGGCGGAGGTCGGAAAATGGCTGGAGGAATCGGATTGGGGACAATATTAGTATTACTTGCTGCATTATTCCTTGGAGAAGGCCCAGCAGAATTACTAAATTCTATATTGGGATCAGGTCAAATGGGAGGCATAGGAGCACCTTCAGAACAGTCAGTACCTAATGAAGCTATAGACGACCAACAAGAACAATTTGTAAACAATGTATTGGTGTCTACTGAAGTGGTGTGGGGTGATGTATTTAGAAATGAATTAGGAAAAGAGTATAGAGAGCCTAAATTGGTTATGTTTAATAGAATGACCAGTTCACATTGTGGCACAGCTAATGCGGCTACAGGCCCATTTTATTGCCCTTCCGACCAGAAAGCATATTTAGATTTTTCATTTTTCAGCCAAATGAAGAATAGAATGGGAGCTGGAGGTGATTTTGCATATGCATACGTGATATCTCACGAGATAGCCCATCATGTGCAGAACCTCTTAGGATATACTGATTATGTACATAAGCAAAGGTCACGTGTAAGTAAAACCCAATACAATAAATTGTCAGTAAGACTGGAACTTCAAGCTGATTTTCTCGCTGGAGTATGGGCTCGTAAAGCCGAGGAAAAAGGGCTAATTGTTTTGGACAGAGGTGATGTAGAAGAAGCCCTCCAGGCAGCAAATGCTATCGGTGATGATAGGATTCAGAAGCAATCACAAGGTTATGTAGTACCAGATTCATTTACGCATGGTACTTCAGAGCAACGTATGAAATGGTTCTATAAGGGATATGAAAGTGGAGATATCACTCAAGGGGATACATTCCGTACTGATGAGTTATAATATAACAAGATGTGTGAAGTTACTACTGTATTATCATTTCAGCACTTAGTACAGATTCATTCTCTTCAAAAAAGGAAACTTGAAGGAAAATTTTAACTACTCAGGTGATATCAATATTGTTAAAAAAAGACTCATTTTCCGCTAAACATCAGTTGAGTAGTTACAGGTGAGTTTTTTTTTGGCCATGCTCAATCTCGAAAATCTCGCAAAGGAGATACGAATTCTCCACGTGGGAGAACCACGACAGTAGCTAAGCGAGCAGTCATCATACCATGTTCTCAGAAAAAATAATCAGACCAATATTTTTGAAAACTCAATTTTAATGGGCATATATAAGTTGTCATTCTTGGCTAAATTCTGTTAAGTCCCAATATGCTAAATTTCAGATAATCAGGGTGTTATATCATTTATGTTAGTAAATAGAGGTGTTATATTGCTATCATTTATATAGATATTATGCAGATTATAAGTGAAAACAAATTATCTTTGTTCAGAACAAATAATTTTTTGAGTGAGCCCTAGACCCCAGTTAAATAACTTTACCATTGCATTTATTGCCAAATTAATTGTAAAATATAAGCTTGGGGTTTTCTTAGTTATTTTTTTTAGTATCCTCTGGACAGCTTTTGAAATTGCAGTTCCTTTTGCAACCAAGGCCGTTATCGATATCGGAATCCAAAACCAAGATATGGATATGGTTGTCATTATTCTATTTGCACTTTTTGGATTGCTAATGGGCCGCATGATTTCTACTATCATGCCTTATTGGACATTAAGGCACATAGGAGTTAGGGTCAATCTTCTTTTACTCGTAGGGTATTGGGAAAGAATACTTCGCAAGAGTTATCTTTTTTTTAATAACAAGGAGCAAAGTGAAATAATCCAACATTTTAATGACAATGTCTATGTTGAATCCTTTATTACTACTTATAGTTTTTCCACAATCCACTCTGTCATTAACTTAGTTATATACGCTATAATTCTTTTTATTTTTGATGTTCAAATAGGAATCGTATTCGTTTTCTTTACTACCCTATTTATTTTATGGTCACTTTATGTCCTAAGTAAAAGGGGAGTAGTAGACGATGAAAGGTTTGAATCCAGTACTGCTATCAGAGGAGAAATTAACGAAATTTTTAGAGGTATAGTTGACATCAAATCAAATAATCAGGAAAAACAACGCGTGACCTTATTTGAGAAATTTCACTATGGCATGTCCAAGCACAGATTGAATTTGCTGCGGTTCTCATTTATTCAACAGATTGGCAATCAGATTCTTCATACTACTAGAGATGTCTTAATTTTATATTTTGCCGCCAAAGCCACTATTGCAGGTACTATGACCATTGGGAGTCTTGTAGCAATACAGTATCTTTTGGGTCATTTATATGAAATTACAACCCAGATACTAGATGTATTTCCAAGATTTCAAGATGCCCATCTTAGCATTGGCAGGGTTAATGAATCTCTCAGCAGGCATGAGCCGAAAGAGAATTTATTGGATAAATCTGGTCTCGATATTCAGAAAAAGACAATTGTAATAGAGGATTTGAATTTTCGCTATTTAGATGATGTACCTACACTAAAAGGTATAAATATGACGATCCATTTTGGCCGATCTGTAGCCATTTTAGGAGAAAGTGGCAGTGGTAAATCTACACTAATGAAAAATGCTCTAAAACTACTTACTCCTGATAATGGACATGTCACTGTAGGAGACTATAATTTGGATCATGTGAGTGATACGTTTTGGTTGACGCAATGCAGTACCGTTTTGCAAGAAAGTATCTTATTCAGTAGAACTCTTTTGTATAATATCACTTTTTGCGATGATATCAATCAAGTGGATATGCCAAGAATGTGGAAGTGCCTCAAACTCACTCTTGCCGATGACTTTGTTAAAGAGTTACCCGATAATATTAAGACCATTGTTGGTAAAAATGGCGTGAATTTTAGTAAAGGGCAAATACAACGCATTCTATTGGCCAGAGCCATTTATAGACCAGTGAGCTATTACTTCTTTGATGAGCCTTTTAGTGCTTTGGATCGATTGACATTCAGAAAGGTATTTAAAAATATTAGAGATGAATTAAAAGATGCCACACTGGTGATAGTGACACATCGTAAGGAAGTAGCTGAAAAAATGGATGAAATATTCCTATTGGAACATGGGCGATTAGTAGAACACGGTAACCATAAATCTCTTGCTGATTTAGGAGATAGATATTTTCAAATATTTATATCAGACCAAGAATAATATGAGTTTTTTAAATCCAAGAGAATATGATGTAAATCCGCAACAACTCCCAAAAGGGTTATTGAGAATTAGTGCTGTATGGATACTTTTTCTTTCTTTTTTGTTTTTTATTTTACTATTTAAATTTCCTATACAGGAATCTCTTGATGGCCATGTCCAAATATTTCACAAAGGTGTACCATTAGCAATCAAAGCGAAAACCAACGCTCAACTGAATATATATGTAAAAGACCGGGAAAAAGTGGATTCTAATGAGAGAATAGGATTTTACGATTGGAATGTTTCTAAAAAGGATGTAGATATTTTAGATAAAATTGCTAGGTACAATTATGATACTGATGATGTAGCAGCTTCTACTAAGTTGAATGCACTAATAACTTCTTTATATTCAAAAGATATTTCATATGTACAAGGTGAAATAGCAGGAATAACAGCCGCTCTTAATCTTTTTAATAGTGCTGTAGAACACAACGGTTTTTCAGGTTTTGAAAAGGCTCAAAGGAGACGTATAACTGGTATCAAAAAAAATAAATTCGCAAACCAAAATGTACTGAACCACATGCAGGAACAACTTGCTATTCTCGAGGATCACATGGCCGCTGATAAAATCTTATTAGACAAAGGTATTTTGTCAAAAAGAGAATATCAACTTAAAAAAAGAGAGTATGAAAAAGAAGTAATAGAAATTGAAGCAGGAGCACTTTCCATAGGTACTATGAATGATAATATCCAAGGCATAGAATCTTCAATAGAATTGGGAAAATATAATCTTGTACTCATCCAATTGGATAATTTTAAAAACTTACTTTCCACTCTGGAAGCTTTTAAAAAAACTTATTATAAAATTAAGGAAGAGAAGGAGATATTGGCTCCTATAGCTGGTGAAACATATATCTCAGATGTGTTGAGGTTTACTAAAGTTGTACAGACAGGAGATGAAATTCTTACCATTAAGCCAAATGAAATAAGCGGACAAAGTTTGGCAAGGATAGTAACAGGGCCAGAGAGTATTGGAAGAGTAAAAATAGGGGATAGAGTTATGATCAGCTTGGATGCATTTCCTATGGAGCAATATGGTGTGCTTTTCGCGAAAATAAAAACCATAAGAGATATTTCTCAATCAGATAGATTCATATTTGATCTGGTTCTTCCTGATGGCTTAAAAACCTCGTATCACAAGAACATCAAACCCTTAGCCGAGCTTACTGGGCAAGGCAACATTCTGATCAATCGAACGAATATTTTCCAGGTATTGCAAGAACAAATTATGGCCACAAAAACAAGAATTAAGGGAGCACAAAATGTAGATTAGTCGTTAAGTCGTGAGTCGGTGAGTCGTGAGTCTATAAATGTTGAAGGCCTTTAAGCTGAATAGCCAGGGGCAAAGCCTTTGGGTGAATAGCGATTGTTATTTGGCGACATTTTTAACCAAAAATGATGACAAATCTTTCTGGTTCCACAAGATATTCAGTAATTACGTCATAAGTCGGTAAGTGGCAGTAATTCGGATGGCCATTGAGGATTTACATTCATTCCTAGGGCATGCTGCTTCCTCATGTGCGATACATCTTTTTTAATTATTGGAGAACGCGTTGCCAAAATTTTTAACCAAACGAAACTCATTTTTATTATAATAACAAAAAGCGATACTAATATGAAAATGGGAGTAAATGGGAGTAAATGGGGTAAGAAAATAGCTTTCTTTAGCCAAAAACGATACTTGCTGAAAATTACACACAATGATGGTTCTCGTTCAACCACTAATTGTCAATTTAGGTTTCATTAACATTTACCTTGCAACTATTGTGATTTCATTTCGCTATATATATGTGAGTTGTAATCATTTGATTACAACTCACATATTATAACGTCACAATAAACACTACATGAAAAAGCTAATCACCTTACTCATTTTGGGACCTATATTTTTATGGGCCAGCCCAAAAGACACCACTCACATCCTTACTAAAAAAATATATACCACACACAAACTTGCTGAAGGTCAGTCAATTACTTTTGATGGCAAAATAGATGATGCCGTGTGGAATACTATAGATTGGGGCTCTGATTTTACAGTACAACAACCTAATAATGGTGATGTCCCTCAGCGAAGCACTCTTTTTAAAATTTTATATGATGATGCTTTTCTCTACGTGGCTTATCGATGCAATGATCCTGAACCTGATAAAATTGAGAACCGACTTTCTCGCAGAGACAGGTTTCCTGGCGATTGGGTAGAGATTAATATAGATAGCTATCATGACCTTAGTACAGCTTTCTCTTTTACAGTTTCTGTATCCGGGGTAAGAGGAGATGAATTCATCACTGGAAATGGTAATAATTGGGATACAAATTGGAATCCTATATGGTCAACTAAAACAAATATTGATGACAAAGGCTGGACCGCTGAATTGAAAATTCCTTTAAGTCAATTAAGATTTGGCGGTGACGAAGAACAGGTATGGGGATTGAATGTGATGCGTCGAGATTTTAGAGCTGATGAGCGTAGCACCTGGCAGCATATACCCCAAAATTCTAGTGGATGGGTAAGTAATTTTGGAGAATTGCGCGGCATTAAAAATATCAAACCAAAAAGACAAATTGAAATTCAACCATATGTATTGGTTAAAGCAGAAACATATGAAAAAGAAGTAGGAAACCCATTTAGAGATGGTAGTAATATTGGGGCTAGTATTGGCCTAGATGGAAAAGTGGGGATCACATCAGATATAACTCTAGATTTTACTATTAATCCTGACTTTGGACAGGTAGAAGCGGATCCATCTCAATTAAATTTAGATGGCTTTCAAATTTTCTTTAACGAACAACGACCATTTTTTGTTGAAAATGCCAACCTTTTTGATTTTAGGATTACTAGAGCAGATGCAGGTGGTTCTTATACCATAGATAATCTATTCTATTCTAGAAGAATAGGACAACGGCCACAAGGAAGTCATGACATTGCAGATGGCTCATTCTCTAATAGGCCAGATTTCACTTCAATTTTAGGTGCAGTTAAAGTGAGTGGCAAGACAAAAAATGGGTTTTCACTTGGAATTTTAGAAAGTATTACTGCTGAAGAAAGTATTAAAATACAAAGTGGAACGGGAGAAGAATCACAAAAAATAGCTGAACCTTTTACAAATTATTTTGTAGGTAAGGTCGCGCAAGATTTTAATGAAGGAGCCACTGTTTTATCGGGCACATTGACATCAGTGACTAGAAAATTAGATGGCACTGGCCTCGAAGACCAGTATCATTCGGATGCCTTGTCAGGTGGGATATCCTTTTTGCATACTTGGAAGAATAGAGAATATCAAATTAAGGCTAATCTTGCATTTAGTAATGTGAAAGGTACAGCGACTAAAATAGAGGATACACAGTCCTCTTTCGAACATTATTTTCAAAGACCCGATGCTGATTATATAGACATTGATCCTACCTTAACGAGTCTCGGAGGAAATGCAGGTACCTTGACTTTTGCAAATTATTGGGGTAAGGATAATGTTGCTTATCAGACAGGGGCGACTTGGCGTAGTACAGGATTTGAAATAAATGATATAGGCTTTCTTAATACAGCTGATCAGATCAATCATTTTACATGGATAGGATGGAAAGCACCAAAAGCGTTTGGAATAATAAGGAGGCTTCAATTTAATGCCAATGAATTTTCTAGTTGGACCTCTAATGGAGACCATTTATCAATGGCCTACAATCTGAATGGATTTGCATCTTTTACTAACACTTGGGGTCTCAACTTGGGAATAAATTATGAGACCAAAGATCTCAAAACCAAAGCGCTTTTTGGGGGACCCACCTTGAGAGGAACAAATGGCTATTTTAACTGGATTGGCGTAAATTCAGACAATAGAAAAAAAATCACTTATGGTTTATTTTATGGCAACTACAATGCAGTCGGTACTGATAAAGGAGCATTGAGAATCCATAATGTTAATTTCAGAGTTTCGGCACAGCCTAGTAATGCATTGTCAATATCTATTTCACCCCGATACTTTACTCAAAATAGAGCGATTCAGAACGTAGCAGATGACACTTTTAATGGCGAGAAAAGATACATAACAGGTAGAGTGAATCAAAAGACATTATCTATGTCACTCAGAATTAATTACAGTCTGTCACCTAATTTAAGTATTCAGTATTGGGGCCAGCCCTTTGTATCAAAAGCGAATTATTCAGACTTCAAATATATCACTCACCCATTGGCTAAGGATTAGCGAGAAAGATTTCAGCTGTACTCTAATGACATGGTTTCAAAATCAAAAGAAGGTGAAATAATTTATATAGACGAAGACAATGATGGAACGTCTGATTATTCTTTTGACAATCCCGACTTTAATTTTTTACAATTCAGATCTAACCTTGTAATGAGATGGGAATATAAACCAGGGTCAGAGTTTTTCTTGGTTTGGACACAGTCCACATCCAATACAGCCGATCCTATGAAATCACTATTCCCCACTATTACAGATGATCTTTTTTCAAAAAAAATTGACAATATCTTTTTAATGAAGTTCACTTATAGATTTATTCAGTAGTCTGAAGAATAGACAATAGGTAACTACTCAAGAGGGGCTTTTGAAACAAAACATTGTTATTTTTTTTGCCGGACAATGCTCATTTTTTGAGGCATAGCAGAGCTAAGGCGAAAAAAATAGCTGAAATAGATTTTTTATCCAAAAAAAAAATTGACTTCACTTGAATAGTTACATCAATAGAAATGAGGGAACAGGTACCAGAAAAAAAATCTGCCTTCTGGCTCTTCTGACTCTTTTGACTCATGACTCTTTTTTTTTGACTCTCGACTCTTTTTGGTTCCTGACTCCCGACTCATGACTCCTGACTCTTTTTTCCTCTCGACTCTTTTACCTCCCAACTCTTCCCCCCTTCCTATCTCAAATTTTTATCCTTATTAAGTATTGTCTCAATTTGCTCTACTTTTAGGTTTTTACCAATAATGATGCGTTCCTGATTTAGCACATAGATTTCTGGTGTTTTATCCACATAGTATTTGGCATAAATTGACTTGTTAGAAGGGTCATATACATTGATCCAGTTCATGCTATTCTTATTGATAAATTTCTTCCAACTCTCATCATCGGTGTCAATAGCTATGGCGAAAACTTCTACACCTTTAGATTTCCATTGGTTGTAAAATTTTACCAATTTCGGGGTTTGCTCTATACAGTGATCACAAGTAGGGTTATAGAGATATACAATGACATAAGGGGAGGTGATATCATCAATGGATTGACTATTTCCATGGGGGTCATTAGCAGTGACATTTGGCCCCTTAAGGCCTATGAGACTTGCAGCCATTTCGTAAGCTCTTTGTTGTAAGCCAAAAACCTGAGCAGAATCAGCCCAATATGCTTTTTCATAAGTGATATAGTTTTGAACCATGTCAACATAAATGGCTTCAGAGTCCATGAGTGTGGTTTTTGTAGGCTCATATTGCAAGGCTATCCAATTGGCAAAAAACTTATAAAATTCAGAATTGAGAGGCACTTGATCCATTAAATGCTTTGTAGCTATTTTGATAGAATCGGGTTGCTGTACGGTAAGTTCTTTGATGTATCTTTTTAGTTTATTATATATTACAGGAGTTCTAATGAGGCGCTCATCGGTAAAATCTACATTGTCCCAAAATTCTTTTCTGTACTGAATCACTTGAGCATCAAAATCAAAAGTACCATCGGAATTATAGTACTCTTTGAGGTCAGGATTTTGTCCCGCTGATTTGAAAGATTCAAATAAACTATTGGGAGATCTTGCAAATAATTTAGCCAAATGATTCTTTCTTTTCGCTACCAATTCTTTCTCTTTCTTTTTTAGTGGCGTATATTGAGGAGAAGAAGGAGTGAGACCTTTCAACTGTTGCGCAAGATTAGAAATCTGAGGTTGTATTTCTCGTTCGTATTTTAAATTTTCATATAACAGTTCATTATCAATATTCCCAGTTACCTCCATTGTAGCGGTAGGGTCAGCAAGCTGTGTTTTTAACGAAAATTTTTGCTTGTCGCTGAGAATTATTTGGAAGTACTTATTATTGGGCAGCATAACATAATATGCTCCCTGTGGGTAACCACTATCTTCTTGAAAATTAAAATGCCCTTGCTCTAAAATTGTTGCTGTATCAATTTTGAAATTTTGATCAGCAAATGAAGCTATTAACAGCGCAGTGCCACTATTAATGCCTTCTACTTTGATGGAAATTGAGGCTGGCCCATTGGCCGATTTGGAATCGCCCTTTGCAGCTGTATTATCATCGGTATTACATGATAATATATTCAAAAATATGCAAAGTACAAATGAATATTTTACGCCAAACTTCAAGATTTTCATATTACTATTTTTTGCCATATTAAATCACTCATAACTACTCAAGTGATGTATTTTTGAGACCTGTCTGCCAAACAAGCAAATAAAAAATTGATACCACCAGAGAAGTCACAATTATTCATCTTCAAATCAAAGGCAATATTCGAGAAAAAATCAATACTTCTACTAATCTTACTTCACTTACTATAAAAAATATCGTTTTTCATGATAGATTTGCTTCAATTGCAATAATACCAAAGGAGTATTAATTTATACAAAGAATTATGAAGTTGTTTAATATTATGCTTGAATGCAGGAAGTGTTAAAATTAGTAAATACTCAACATCTTGAGTCATGAGAAAAATTTGTCATCATTCGTAATCAAAAATACCGCCAAATCCCAACAATCGTTACTCTACCAAAGGCGTTGCCCTTGGCTATTTACAATATTGAGCACTTACCAGAAATTCCCAGTTTAGATGGGAAAGTAGGCGGTAAGAGGAATGTACCGCCTAATCAGAACCTGATTAAGAGGTGTTTTCCTAATACCCTTTACATTTTAGATACTCCTAAATGCTTAAACTTAGAATTGCTGAGTACTTTCTAAAATTTGTTGTAAGTGCTTGATTATCAAGACGATTCACTTTTCTCGATTCATAGCCATATCTAGTACACTAAGTAAGGTTAGAGAAAAAGATGAAGCACGCCCTGAACGGCTTGAGCTACGCGAATTCGAAGGGTATTGAGGATGCAAATCGTAAATGTGGCAACACAATCGAGATTCTCTAAGGAATGATTTTACGAAACACTTAGCAATGACTTGCAATGACTTGCAATGACTTGCAATGACTTGCAATGACTTGCAATGACTTGCAAATAAATTAACAAAATGTTTTTAAACAATTTCTGTACTAAAAAGGGCTCATCTGAAGATGAAAGCATGTGCATACGGTGTATTTCAAAAGGGGACATAAAGTTGAGTCTACTCCGAAAACTTACAAAATCAAAAAAGTTTCTTTTGGCGAACTTTACATTTTTTTCAACTCGCTGATACTCAGGCATCACTGAATCTTAAAAAATGCATATTTCATGCAAAACAACTCTTTTTATGGAAAATGTTAGTTTCCAGATTAGACTCAAAGTTAAATGATGTAAAATATTCTGCTAAAGGTATTCTGATCTCTTTGGGAAAACGACAAATTGAATTGCACCCAGTTCATATTAGATATATTTGGCAAGACCAATTTAGTTAACTTTCTTTGCTGTTTAAGCTTAAATATAAAGTATGAAATTAGGATTTTGTTCCTCTATTTTACCTGATCAGGAATTAAAGGAAGTGCTAAAAATAGCAGCTGATATAGGGTATGAATGTGTAGAAGTAATGTGTTGGCCTGTAGGGAATGCTGATCGAAGATATGCCGGAGTCACTCACATTGACCTAGATAAGATGGATGAAAAAAATACTAAAACGATACATTCACTTCTAAAGGAATACAATATTGATATAAGTGCATTGGGTTATTATCCCAACCCCCTTGTTCCTGATACTACACAGTCTGAAAAGTATATCACTCATATAAAAAAAATGATAGAAGTAGCTGCCTCACTGGGATTAGAGGTAGTTAATACTTTCATAGGAAGGGATCAAACTAAAAATGTGGATGACAATTGGCCAAGGTTTTTAGAAGTTTGGAGAGATATCATTGCCCATGCAGAAAATTATAATGTTAAAGTGGGTATTGAAAATTGCCCTATGATATTCACCAATGATGAATGGCCAGGAGGGCAAAATTTAGGTACTACACCTGTCATTTGGGATAGGATGTACAATGATATCCCTAGTGACTATTTTGGATTAAATTACGACCCTTCTCATATGATATGGCAGCACATGGATCCTTTTTTACCAATAAGAGAATACAGCTATAAATTTTTTCATGTACATGCTAAAGATGTAAGAATAGATCAGATTGAACTCGACCGAAATGGCATCATGGCTCCTCCTAATTTCTGGCATACTCCTAAGATACCAGGCATGGGAAACTTAAATTGGGCTAAGTTTTTCTCTTACCTTACTGATAGTGATTTTGATGGAGCTGTTTGTGTAGAAGTAGAAGATCGATCTTTTGAAGGCAGTAAAGAGTCTCGTATAGCTGCTTTACAACAGAGTTACAACTATTTAAAACAATTTATACCCGTAAAAAAGTAATTTTAAGTCCACTCCTAAAATATAAAATATTTCTTTTAGCTTTTTTATCCTGATTATCAATCTGTTGATAAACAGGTATCGACAAAATTAAAAAAATCATAATTTTATCAAAAAAAATCATTTTGTAGAAATTACCTGTTTTCAGAGTGGCTCAATTTTACTTCATGTTTTGAGCCTCTATATCTTTACAGTACTAACATCTACACTTACTTTCTCTATGATACTTTTTAATTGATCAGACACCTCCTCTTGAAACCTTCCTCCAATATGTTTTGCTAAAAACTTTTCAGTTACTGCTAAAAATGCCATACTATTATTAGGATTTGCAAGCCCATGCCCTTCATCAGGAAAATTGAGGTATTGTACATCTTGTCCAGAATTTATACAAGCAGCCACAATTTGATTAGATTCTGCTGTTTTTACTCTTGGGTCATTGTCTCCCTGGGCAACGAGTAGAGGTGATTTTATCTTATGAGCATGAAAAAAAGGTGAAGTGGCTTTAAGATGTGCTTTCCCTTTCTCTGTGTTTGGGTCACCCATTCGAATATGAAACAATTTAAGTGCACTAGCCCAATAAGCAGGGATAGATGCCAATAAAGTAAATAGATTAGAAGGACCTACTATTGATACTCCAGCAGCATATACATCTGGTGTAAATGTAAGGCCCGCCAAAGTAGCATAACCACCATATGATCCGCCTAGAATGGCAATTCGGGTTTCATCAGCCCAACCATTTTCAACCACATGTTTTACACCCCATGTGATATCATCCTGCATAAGTTTTCCCCATTGGAGGTTGCCTTTATTGAGGAATGATTTTCCAAAACCCATCGATCCTCTAAAATTTATCATAAGTACCCCATAGCCTCTATTAGCAAGAAATTGTGCATAACTGTTATACCCCCAATGATCACGTGTCCATGGGCCTCCATGTGGCATAATAACGAAAGGCAATTCTGATTTATCTTCAGTTTTCGGTAAAGTCAGGTAACCAGTAATTTTCAATTCATCTGAGGATAAAAAGTCAAGAGGGGTCATCTCACATAGATGTTCTATAGGAAGCTCCGTACGAGGCCTATATAAAAAAGTAGTTTGTTTTGACTTTCGGTCAAATAAATATGCTGACCCTGGGTCAGTATCTTTATTCACAAATACGATCCAAACTTGCTCATCTTGGGTGCCAGAAGTAAATGATATTTCAGCACCATCAAATCTATTAACCAGCAGATTATAGTCTGATTCAAAATCTTTATCTTTCCAATAAATTTTTGTTTTATCTGCTGTATAAGAAGTACCAATTAGTGTGTCGGTGAGATCAGAAAATATTACTCCTCCGAAATCTACTTTCCCTTCAGGATCAGATTCTACAAATTCGACAACGTCGGTGTCTATATCCATGAGTAATAGCTCTGATAGGTCTTTGTCATTACCTTTATCAGAAACCATATATAACCTTCCATCTTTAGTAAAAGAGTATGGAGATGCATTTTCAGAGGCAGTACATGTATAAAATACTTTCCATTCTGAGCCTTTTAATTTCAAAAATTCTTGCCCTCCATATTTATCCGTTTTAGTCAATATTTTTAATTCATCTTTGAGGTCAAAGCAAACTGAATTGAACTGAATTTCATTTTGCAACATGAGCCTTCTTTCTCCTGTTTCGATATTAATTTTGTAGATGTCATGCCATGATTTATCTCGGTCATTAATACCTACTATTATTTCTGATTGGTTTGATTTTGGCAATTTATAAATCTTCGCAGTGACACCTTCATACGGAGTCAAATCAACAGCATCAGGCACACCTGTTTCGGCATTGGCCTTATCATTCGGATTCACTGAATACACCCTGAAATTTTCGTCACCATTTTTATCTTGTACATACAAAATGTACTTACTATCCCTGCTCCAAAAATAGCCTCCTATAGGCCTGTTTTGATCTGCCGTAAGTGGTTTGGCTGCATCAAAATGCTCCTCCTTTTCCTTAATCCATACGTTTCTAATACCATTGTTGGGTTTCATGAAAGTAATATACTTGCCATCAGGACTGATCTTGCCTCCACTTATTTTGGGGTTGTCAAAAAATATTTTTCTATCTATAATAGGTGTCAAATATTTGGTCATACATTCTCATTGATAAAAAGCCGCAATGTAAAAGGGTTAATTGAGATTTACAAAAAATGATGAATTGTTTTGGTTTTGAGCAATTTTTTAAAAGTTTCATCCCCCATTTTGATAGATTGTAAGTCTTGAGTCCACTTCGAAAACATAAAAAACCTAGAATGTTTCTTTTAGTGGTCTTATCCTCTTTTTCAATCTGTTGATACTCAGGTATCAACATATACCGAAAAATGATAATATCGATCAAAATAATTCATTTTGTGACAATTACCTGTTTTGGGAGTGGGCTCAGTCTTTTATCACAAAAAAAATACAAAGAGGGTAAATGTTTTTGGTTATATCTCTTTTTGTAACTACTCAAGTAGTATCATTTTTGGCTAAAAAAAGCTCTTTTATCACTATAGTTCGGCAATTTTTGTCTTAAATCGAAAATGTGGCAACATAATCGACATTCACTAACGAATAAAATGAGATAGTAATAACGCTGCTATTAATTAATGATGTCCGAGTAAGTTTTTTAGTTGAATTCATTTAGTCGGACAGCTGATTTTGATCATTTGATAGTAATATGGATTACTTAGGATAAAATGGGGTGCTTATATGGATGGTGTTAGCTTATTAATGATCTTTTTACAACCTTATCGGACAGCCAAATGATTCTTTTTTTGGTTTTTAGCAGTAGACACCCTGCTATTGGACAAAAAGTAGTTTGCAGAGGGAATTTCTTGAGAAAATAGTCTTTTTTAGGTTTAGTCGGACACCACTAGCTATTAATACAAAAATAACGTGTGTCTTGCAATAAAATAGCAATTTTTTATTTCAAAAGCACAGCACCTGAGTAGTTACCTCTTTTTTAAGAAGGCTACGGGGCATTTTAGTAGTAATTTTCAGTGTTTCCGTGCTATTTATTTATTATGGAACATATTTTTCCTGTCTACAATGAGCAACTGTTAATAATTGAGTGATATCTTGATGGTATGTGTGGAGATCTCCGCTTTTATGTAGTATCGTGATCCATTGCAAGATTTTGTGCCTCACGCACAAAATTGCATTGTACCTAAAAATAAAAATAGAAAATAACTGACCCAAAGAGGACGTATGAGATGGAAAATAGAAAATGAGGGGTTTGTTGTCAATAAATCAAGTGATGATTTTACACTATAAATACGTATTTAAAGTCTTCTCAAGCATTCGTAATTTCTACATATCTTTTCAAATAGGTCATAATTATTGAGCAGTTATTTGTACTGTCAAAAAAACCTTTTTTTATCCAAAATTGATACTGCCTGTAGTTACGAAAAGTAAAGAGATTATCTATGATCAAATCTCTCAAGGGATAAGGATAATTGTGTTCCTAACACAAATGGTCATTTAAGATAGTATGGAGATTGATTGGCTCTGAATTTTTGGATTTTGCATACCTAGTCGCCAAGGTCTTTTGACCCTTTCGCGATTTTTTGCAACATCCCCTCATCAGCCAAAATAAAAATCGAATGCATTGTTTTATTACCTTTAGCAAAAAGTAATATATGAATCCAGAATCTATATTCTCTTTATGTGGGTCAGTCACTATGATCGGGTGGCTTCTACTTATCATATCGCCTTTAAATCAAAATATCAAAAAAATTGTCAATTGGGGAGTTATCCCTTTTTTACTCTGCTTGGTATATGCATGGCTCATTTTTGGGCATTTCGGTGACGCGGAAGGTGGTTTTGGCAGTCTTGCAGAAGTTAAGCTGTTATTTAGCGACGATTATACTTTATTGGCAGGATGGATACATTACCTTGCATTTGACCTTTGGGTAGGTTCTTGGGCATTGTCAAATTCTAAAAAATACGGCATTCATCATTTACTTATGATTCCTATTTTACTGGCTACTTTTATGCTTGGCCCAGTAGGACTGGCCACTTATTTTCTGGTAAGAATGCTTTACACTAAAACAGCCGTGCATGAAAATTTCTGAGTTTTTGGGCACCATACATCAGCGAGATTCACTTCTATTCAGATCTGGCCTATTCACATTGATAGTAGGAGTATTACTACTCTTCCCTATGGCTATTGATGACAGATTGATCATGGGAATAAATCCTTGGATTAAGCCAATAAAATTCTGTTTATCCATTACAATATTTGTTTGGACAGTTGCATGGTTATTAGAATATTTTCCAAAGACACTGTTGTGGAGGAAGATAATAAGCAAGACTGTTTTTGTAACAATGTTGATTGAGATTCTCATAATCATTATACAGGCAGGGCGAGGTACCACTTCACACTATAATTTTACTACCCAGTTAAACGGTGCACTTTTTGGTATTATGGGTATCATGATTGCTTTGGTCACATTAGCAATAATGGGATTATTCTTCCTTTTTATATTTAAAAAAGTGAATTTGGATCGTGTATATCTAAATGCTATAAGGATTGGGATAGCCATTTTTTTACTGGCCAGTTATGTAGGGAGCATAATGATCTCAAATGAAGCCCATACCGTAGGGGTAAAAGATGGAGGCCCTGGATTACCTTTCGTTAATTGGAGTACTATAGGTGGTGATCTTAGAATAGCTCACTTTCTTGGGCTTCATGCAATTCAGATATTCCCATTATTTGCCTACTGGATGATAAAAAAAACCGGTATTAAAATGAAAGAAAGGATGGTCGCTCTTCTAATATTTACTATATTATTTCTGAGTGTTTTAGCTTTTATCTTTTTTCAAGCTCAAGAAGGAAAGCCTCTTTTGTAACCAAAAAGATAGAGCGTAGCGTAAGAAAAAAGGCAACATGGTTACACTACAAGAAGCATTTTAGATTTTATATTTTATATTTTATATGTTTTCGTAGTGGGCTCAACTGTTATCTTCTTCTTTTTTTGTAACCGCTCAGGTGTGCCAAATTTGATACTGCCTGAATAGTTACCTTTACTTTCATTTTATCAAAAAATATCCATCAATGCGCATTTTAATCATCACTGTATTAATGACATTATTATTTATGTCTTGTTCTCAAAAAGACAAGATAAGCCCTATGAAAACCACTTCGGAATCGTACACAATGATTGTTGGTACTTATACCCAAAAAGAAGGACATGTAAATGGTAAAGCTGAAGGGATCTATCTTGGATATTTTGACTCAGCCAATGAAAATATTAATATTACTGATACTATTACTGGTATCATTAACCCCTCTTATGCGATTGTTCATCCCAATGGAAAGACCATTTATGCGGTAAGTGAATTGGCAGGTGACCTCCCAATTGGAAAAGTTTATGCTTTTACAAAATCAGCTAATGATCAGCCATTTAGAAAAGTATCTGAACTCCCTACATATGGCAACGCGCCTTGCCATATACACATTGACAAAGCCCATGATCGACTCTATGTTGTGAATTACATGGGGGGCATAATAAATTACGGATTAAGTGAAGATGGCAGCATTATGGCTGACCCTCAAATCATTACATACAAAGGTGGCATAGAGGGCTCGATACGTCAAAGTGCTCCTCATCCTCATATGGCACAAAGCATTGAAAACAAAGTGTTCGTATCAGATCTGGGGACAGATGAAATCATAACTTATAACGTTACCGAAAACAAACTTCTTGAAGAATCCATCAGAACAAAATTGGCTTTGGGAAGTGGCCCACGACACTTTATCTACCACTCATCAAACAAAAAAATATACGTTATGAATGAGCTGAATTTAACGATAGATGCATATGATATAGGTGAAAATAAAATAGAAAAAAGCCAGACAATAGCACTTCACAATGGGCTAAAAGATGCGGCAGGGCAATCAGGATCAGCTATTAAAATTCATCCTTCTGGCAATCATTTATATGCAGGTATGCGAGCACCTAATGGCAGCATGGATAACACCATACAACATTTTTCAATTCTTAAAAACGGGACAATACAGCATGCAGGGTCTACATACACCAAAGGATCAGTCCCGAGAGATTTTGAAATAAGCCCAGATGGCAAATATTTACTTGTCGCAAATCAAAATTCTGATAATATTGTCATTTTTAGTATTGATGAGTCTAATGGAAACCTTGCAGATACAGGGAAAGAAATCACAGTAAAAACTCCTGTTTCAATAAAGTTCTTTTGAGCAATGATGAAGGTCACAAATATCTTAAGATATCCTATTAAATCATGCAAAGGAGAATACTTAAATACTACAGAAATCACTTCAAAAGGCTTAAGATATGATAGAAATTGGGCACTTTTTAATTCAAAATGGCAAGTAATAACTGGAAGGCAATACCCTCAAATGCTGAATATCAAAGTGGATATCAAAGACAATAATGTTACTGTAATATTAGATGATCAGCCTCAAGTTACTTTTAAAACAAACACAATTAATACCACCACTATAAATGCTAAAATATTTTCTTATGATATAGCTGGAATTTCTGTTGGCAATAATATAGATCAATGGTTTTCTGAATATTTACTGCAAGAAGTGCACATGCTTTATACAGCTGATCAAAAACGACCAGTGCTATCCGAGCATGGCGGAAAAAAAGGCGATATTATAAGTTTTGCTGATCAAGCTCCTATATTATTACTCTCAGAAGAATCATTAACAGACCTCAATAGGAGGTTGCTAGCCCCTATTACTTTTCAGCGGTTTAGGCCAAATATCGTAGTAAGTGGCTGCGAGGCTTATGCAGAAGACAATTGGAAAGAGATAAAAATAGGAGAATGCACTTTTGAAGTGATACAAAAGTGTGAGCGATGTATATTTACAACTATAGACCCAAAAACTAAAATTAAACATCCTCAAAAGGAGCCTCTGAAAACACTTGCCACTTATAGAAAAAATATAAATGGAGGCGTTGACTTTGGTGTTCATTTAGTACCCAAGAAATTAGGGGAGATTCATCTTAGTGAAGAAATAAATGTAATATAAGGTCTGATATATGATGGCTGAAGTGACAACTCCCCTATTTTGCTAATTGCCCTATTTTTAATTTTGGATCCAAATGAGAATTCATAAGGCAACTAATCTGGTGGGCTCTTTTGAGACCTGTCTGCCAAACAGACAGGTAAAAATTTAATTTTTTTTTGCCAGATAAAGCTCATTTTTTTGAGGGAGAGCAGAGCTATGGCGAAAAAAATAGCTGAAATATGGTCTAAAAAAAACTTTTTTATCCAAAATCCAAAATCAACCCCACCTGAGTAATTACTACATAAGTAAAAAACTCATTTTAACTAAAAAACACCATCAGGGTGCGTTACTACACTACCATAAAGATCATAATCTTCGGCATCGTCAATTCTTATCTGGGTAAAATCACCTACTCTCAGATAATTATCTTTTGCACTAATTAGCACCTCATTGTCCACTTCAGGAGAATCAAATTCGGATCTTCCAATGAAATATTCTCCTTCTTTTCTATCGATAATCACTTTTAATATTTCACCGATTTTCCTCTGGTTGTGATCATAAGATATTCCGCTTTGCATGTCCATGATGTGATTATTCCTCTCTACTTTTATATCGGCTGGTACATCATCGTCCTCATCATGAGCCCTAGTATCGTCTTCATGGCTATATTGGAATACACCCAACCTTTCGAACCGTTGTTCTCTGATAAAATCATACATATCGTCAAATTCCGAATCTGTTTCTCCTGGATAACCCACTAAAAAAGTCGTCCTTAGGGCAATATTGGGTACTGTCTCACGAGCATATCCTATTAAATCTTCCATTTCAGCTTTGGTAATTTGACGTCTCATCCTGTGTAACACAGCATCATTGGCGTGCTGTAAAGGCATATCCATATAGTTGCATATTTCAGGCGTATCAGCCATCACTTTAAATATCTCCCGTGGAAATTTTGCTGGGTAAGCATAGTGTAATCTGACCCATTCTATACCATTCACTTTAGCCAATGCAATAAGCAATTCTGACAATGCTCTTTTCTTGTAAAGATCGAGGCCGTAATAAGTCAATTCTTGAGCGATAAGCATTATCTCTTTTACTCCTCTTTTTGCCAGTTGATTCGCTTCATATAACAATTCTTCCAAAGGCCTTGACTTATGACCTCCACGCATTAAAGGAATAGCACAAAAACTACAAGTGCGATTACAACCTTCTGATATTTTCATATATGCATAATGTAAAGGAGTAGAAGTAAGGCGTTCTCCTACCAGCTCGTGCTTATAATCTGCATCAAACTTAGCCAACAAACCTGGCAGCTCAAAAGTGCCAAAATAAGCATCTACTTCAGGAATCTCTTTCTCCAAATCTTCCTTATACCGCTCTGATAAGCAACCCGTAACATAAAGTTTTTCTATATCCCCACTTTTTTTCTTATCCGCATAAAAAAGAATAGTATCTATAGATTCCTGTTTGGCCAAATCTATAAATCCACAAGTATTTACCACCACAATATTCTCTTTTTGAGCCTCTTCTTCTTCCTTCTGGTTATTGGTAGTTTCGTGAAAAGAATCTATCTCATTACCCAGAAGCTGAGTGAGAATATTTTCAGAATCCACAGTATTTTTAGAGCACCCAAGGGTTACAATCTTTACTTTGTCTGTTTTGTTTCTGACTTTCATAGAATGGCAAAGATAGATTTAATACGGTCCTGCTTACGTCCCTTTTTTTTAATCCCGCAATTTTCACTTACCATCGCATCTAGATTGTCATAATTCAACTTCAGCGCAAATAAATCAGTACTTATACCATCCACATTATTAATCATACTTATCCCTTTATGAGAACTTATCAGGTGGAGCCAATTTTGAAAAAAAAATTTTTCCCCTACCATATTTGAACCCACTCCGAAACATAAAATATCTAAAATGTTTCTTTTAGTGATCTTATCCTCTTGTTCAATCTGCTGATATTCTGGCACCACCGAATCTCAAAAAATGTATACTTCATACAAAACAACTCTTTTTATGAAAATGTAAGTTTCCAGAGTAGATTCAATGTTTTATTTGTAAAAAATAAAATAAACACAGTGATTATCAACTTCAATGAGTTAAGAGAAGTGGAAACATCGGTAAAAAGAAACTGAACTTCTTATTTTTGCATCAAAATGGATTTGTAATATGTTATCTCCTTATCAATTGGTAAAAGAAGTAGCCAAACTTTTAGAGCAAGACCAGATGTGCTATGTGGACAGAGCTACCAGAGAAGTCACAAAAATAGATTTATCTCAAAAAAAATCGCCAGAGATAAAAGAGCAAATTATTTTACTAGAACAAAAAAGCGCTAAATATCTTAAAATAGTGCCCATGCCTAGGCAAACATTGGTTTTTACAATGCAAGATTTTTTACAAGAAGTAACCGATCAAGAAATAAAAAAAGAGCTTAGAAATGGCCTAAAACGTAAACATCCAATGCGTAATTTTATGCAAATTGTAGAAAGCAGATATGATATAAACCAACACTGGAACCTATTTAAATCAGAACAATATGCAAAATATGTAGGCCAGCTTTTTATCAATGATTATAATTATTGACTCTCCCTTTTTTTTAGAAATCGTCTAAATACAACAAAATTCATAGCAACAGCCCAAGTGTCAATACCTGCCCGACAAGAAAGAACGAAACGTTCAGTTATCTTTAGATTCATAACTATAGCTAAAAAAGTGGCTACCACTACCCTTTTAAAACTTAAACTTAGATAACAATTTCCTTCAGGTGCATCTTCTCGAGTTTCATCCCATATATTTGAAAACCATAGAAAATATTACCACTTAGGTGGAGCCAATTTTGGATAAAAAAGTTCTTTTTCTAACATATTTCAGCTATTATCAATGCAAATCGAATATATGGCGACATAATCGAGATTCACTATCCAATAAAATAGGTTAGTAAAAGCGCTGTAATTTCATCTCAAATGAGCTTCACTAGGTAAAAAAAAACAAATTTTTACCTGCCTGATGGGTAAATAGGCCTCAAAAACACCCGCTTGAACAGTTACATAAAAATTAAGACATATGAATTTTGAGTTTAGTGATAAGTCAAAGGAAAATATACAACGAGTAAAACTATTTATGGATGCCCATTTATATCCTTTGGAGGATGAAATTATGGGCTTTTATCTCAATCGTGACAACCTTTGGAAGCAATGGCCTGGTTTTGACCAATTAAAAGATAAGGCAAGAGGCGAAGGGTTATGGAATCTGTTTTTACCAAAAAATTATGGCGCATTAAGCCCTGGATTGTCTAACTTAGAATATGCACCACTGGCACAACAGATGGGTAAATTAAGGTTTGCTTCAGAAGTATTTAACTGTAGTGCCCCCGATACTGGTAATATGGAAGTACTGGCCAAATATGGTTCTCCCGAACAACAAGAGAGATGGCTAAGACCACTAATGGATGGAAAAATAAGATCTGCATTTTTAATGACCGAGCCCGATGTAGCTTCCTCTGATGCTACTAATATTCAAACATCCATACGAAAAGATGGAGACCATTACATTGTAAATGGACGAAAGTGGTGGTCATCTGGAATGATGAGTGAACATTGTAAAATAGCAATAGTAATGGGTAAAACTGCCCCGGATGCTCCTAAGCATTTGCAACAGAGCCAAATATTGGTACCTACAGATACGCCAGGGGTTGAGATCATACGGCATATGAATGTATTTGGGTATAACGACAGCCCAGAAGGGCATGCTGAAGTGATATTAAACAACGTAAGAGTGCCAAAAGAAAATTTAATATTGGGAGAAGGAAGGGGGTTTGAGATCGCTCAGGGAAGACTCGGCCCAGGAAGAATTCATCATTGTATGAGGCTGGTAGGAGTGGCAGAAAGGGCATTAGAATTAATGTGCAAAAGAGTAAGTGTAAGAGAAGCATTCGGAAGACCTTTGATCAAATTTAGCAGTATACGACAAGATATAGCTCGATCAAGATGCGAAATCGAACAAGCAAGATTATTGACATTATCAACTGCCGCAAAAATGGACTCAGCAGGCAATAGAGAAGCCAAAGATTTGATCGCAATGATTAAGATAATTGCTCCCAAAATGGCTTGTGATGTAATTGACAGAGCCATCCAAGCACACGGAGGCATGGGAGTAAGTCAGGATACTTTCCTTGCTGCTGCATATGCAGGATCTAGAACATTGAGATTAGCTGATGGCCCTGACGAGGTACATATGTTCCAGTTAGGCAGAAACACAGTAAACCAAGTAATAGCACAGTCGCACTCTTAACAAACACATGAGCAAACTAGTATTTATCAGGCATGCCCAAGCTTCTTTCATGTCTGCTGATTATGACAATTTATCTAATTTTGGGATAGAGCAAAGTAAGTCGTTAGGACGTTATTTTGAGAAGGAAGGAATACGGTTTGACAAAGTATTTGTAGGCCCTCTAAAGCGGCACAAACAGACTTATGATTATTCTACAGAGTATTTACCTCAGTCTGATAAAAATATTCCAATTATTATTGACGGATTAAAGGAGCACAACGGCCCTGAAGCTTTAAAAGTAAAGAGTTTTGATCTGGAAAAAATGTATCCTCAAGTAATAGAATGGAGAAAGGAGATGCAAGATAATCCAAAATTAAAGTACCGCAATTCACTTAGAATTTTTCGGTTATTCATGGCTGACTGGATGGATGAGAAAATCATTGTTGACCACCCTTCGGTAATCCCTTATTCTCAATGGAAACAAGGAGTAGAAAATGCAATAAACACTATTTTTAATAGCCTTGACGGCAAAGAAAATGTAGCAGTATATACCTCTGGGGGCACCATTGGCTCAGTAATAGGGTTGGCATTGGGAGTAATCAATGGACGTACTATTGCCAATCTTAACGACTCTATTAGAAATACCTCATTGTCTTATTTTTTCTACTCAAAAAGAGGCTTCAATGTATTGTCATTCAATGAAATACCGCATTTAACAACCAAGCAAATAACATTCGTATAAAAATACAAAATATCAGTTATGAACAAACAAGTAATACTCAGACAAAGACCATTAGGAATGCCCGATCAGAATACATGGTCAATAGAAAGTAGTGCTATCCCTACTGCTGGAGGTGGAGAAATCGTAATAAAGAATCACTACATCTCCCTCGACCCTGCTATGAGAGGATGGATGAATGATGTAAAGTCGTACATCCCTCCAGTACAGATAGGTGAAGTCATGAGAGCTGGATCAATAGGAGTAATAATAGCCTCTAATCATAGTGATTTTACTATAGGCGATACTGTAAGTGGATGGGGAGGAGTACAGCAATATACATGTACTGATGGAAAAGGCTACTATAAAGTAGATACACGCTTAGCTCCAATGCCTACTTATATAAGTACGCTTGGCATGCCCGGAATGACGGCCTATTTCGGTATTCTGGAAGTAGGAAAAATAAAAGAAGGTGATAGGGTGCTTGTTTCAGGTGGTGCAGGGGCAGTGGGAAGTGTAGTTGGTCAAATTGCTAAGATAAAAGGATGCCATGTAGTCGGCATTGCAGGTGGCCCAGAAAAATGCGCCTATATGAAAAATGTCTTGGGATTTGATGGAGCAATAGACTACAAGAATGAAAATATACACAAAGGAATAAAGAGAGAAATGCCAGGTGGTATAGATGTGTATTTTGACAATGTAGGAGGTGAAATCTTAGATGCTGCACTTGCTCGTCTTAGAATGAAAGCCCGTATAGTAATATGCGGAGCCATATCTCAATATAATAATAAAGAAAAAATAGTAGGCCCTAGTAACTATCTTTCACTACTCATCAATAGAGCATCAATGGAAGGTATGGTAGTAATGGACTATGCAAAAGACTATGGCAAAGCAGCAAAGGATATGGGCATATGGATGGCCCAAAGCAAGCTGAAAAGTAAGGAAGATATATATAACGGCATTGATAATTTCTATGACACATTTACCCGTTTATTTTCGGGGAAAAAGATGGGTAAATTGGTATTGAAAGTAATAGAAGATTAGAAAAATAGTAAATAAAATATAAAAGCTAAGAGAGAATGGGCTGCATATATCAAGTGCCCGAATCATACCATTTTATCTTTCAAAAATGATTGTGAAATATTATGAGCTTCGATTTCAATCGGGCAGTTGTTGTATCCATATTTAATACATTGAGAGATGTATTCTTTTAAAAAATGAACATGACTACCCTTCTCTTCATATTGTTTTATATGTACAAGTTCGTGAGCAATGAGTTCTACCTTATAAGAATTACTTTTTTGAATCAATATAGAATATCCCAAAGTCAATCCTATGGGCTCAGATATCACTGCTCTTGTTAATAATTTTAAAAAACTAAAAGTCCCACTTAATGGATGAGTAATCCGCGCTACACTTAATATTTTAATTTTGGTAACATTCTGAATTTTTAATCTTTTGGCTATTTGTATTTCATACATGTTTAAAGATCTTCCATTATCCGAGATGTACTTTTCTTTTCTTTTTGTCCAAAGAGATGCTAAAAATGCGAACGGATAAAGAAGTGATTTCATATTAATCAAATGATTACGACTCAGGTGGAGCCAATTTTTGATAAAAGCCCTCACCTGTGTAGTTACATCAAATGTAAATACAATTTACAAATCATATTGTTTTAAAAACAGATTCAGTCATTTTTTATAACTACTCGGTCGGTGTGTTTTTAAGACAAAAAGATGATATTTTTTTCATAGAAAGAGTTATAAAATCTTTGTTAAATAGATGGCAAACACAATTATTTATTTTATTGCGAAAAACCTTAGCCAAATGTGCCTTGAGTCCACTCCGAAAACTTTCAAAATCAAAAAAGATTCTTTTGGCGAACTTTACATTTTTTTCAACTCGCTGATACTCAGGCACCACCGAATCTCAAAAAATGAAAATTTCATGCAAAACAAGTCTTTTTATAAAAAATGTTAGTTTCCAAAGTAGACTCAACCTTTTATAATAGGTTATTCGTGCGTAATTTTGTAAGACATTTCATTCTATTGAAATTCATATACTTTTACTGTAACTATTTTAACTGCATTTCTTCTTAAAAATCGCAAACTAGGATAGCCATATTAAAAAAAAATCAGATACATCAATTTTGGTAAAAAAAAGTTCTTTCTACTTTACTTTTTGGCTATTCTCGCTTCTTCGAAGATATAGCGATATAATCGAGATTCACTATCCAAAAAAAAATAGGTTGGTAAAAGGTTTGCTACCTCAAATAGCAAAAAAACAAGCATTTTTTCTCAAAAGAATATACCTGAATAGATAAAAATAAAATAGAATTAGATGATTAATAAATCTCTATATGTCGAAAAAAAAGCGATCCTCAACACTTCGATAAAGATTAATAGCATTAATACTCTTTCTGAAAATGAGGTTCTTTTAAAAATCGACAAATATGCTCTCACCTCTAATAATGTCACCTACGCTGTTATAGGTTTTCAAGTAAAATATTGGGACTTTTTTCCAGCACCTGAGCCTTGGGGAATTGTGCCAGTGTGGGGATTTGCTACGGTGGCAGAAAGTAGACATCCTGATGTACAAATAAGCGAAAAAGTATACGGATATTTTCCAATGTCAGAATACCTTATAATTAAACCAGGCAAAATTACTGACTTTTCCATTGTAGACATAAGCACACAAAGAGCCGCGATGGCAGCAATTTACAATACCTACAACCGAGAGGGCATGACCCTAAAATACCCCGATAAAGTAGAAGATTTTCTCCCTATTGTTAAGCCTTTATATGTTACCTCCTATTTAATTAATGAGTTTCTAAAAAATGAAGATTTTTTCGGTGCTGAAAATGTAATAATAACTAGTGCCTCCTCTAAAACAGCTATAGGTTTGGCCTTTACACTGAAAAAGTTACAGACAGATCATGGGAAGAAAATCATTGGGCTAACATCCACAAAAAATGTGGATTTTGTAAAGCGTACAGGGCTATATGATGAAGTAATAGATTATAAGAATATTGCATCCTCAATTTCTTCAAAACCCTCTATAATAGTAGATATGGCAGGTAATGGAGCGTTAAATATGGCATTGTTTAAACAGTTAAACGACAATTTAAAACACTTGTGTAATGTAGGGTTGACAGATTGGAGTAAGGCGAGCCTCCAGTCAAAAATTCCTGTTGCTAAATTTTTCTTTGCACCCACATTCGCCCAAATATTTTTCAGAAAACACGGTGTATTGAAAGGACAAGAAATAGTAACTAAGGCTTTGAATTCATTCATTCTCACTGCCAAAATCTGGATAGATTTAGAATATTTACATTCTTTTGAAGATTTACAATCTACTTTTGTAGCAATGATAAATGGCAATGTGGATCCTTCTAAAGGATATATTTTTAAAAACGAATAAATGTAGCTACTCAGATGGAGCCAATTTTGGATAAAAAAAGTTCTTTTTCTACCATATTTCGACTATTTTTTTCGCCATAGCTCTGCTATGCCTCAAAAATGAGTTTTATCTGGCAAAATAATAACAACTTTTCATTTCAAAAGCGCCCACCTGAATAGTAGCGAATAAATAATGATACACAGCAAATGTTGGAACCATGCAAGATATCCACCTAAGTAATTACAAATAGACAACCATGACAAATAATTCTTTGTTTTCAAAGCAAATCCATCCAGTTAAACAAGCCATTTTTGTTTTCGCAGGAAGCATGGTGTTTACTTTTCTTTTTAAAATTTTTGACTGGATTGGTTTAGCAGAAGCTCAGGATCATATGCCATGGACGATGAGTGCTGCCGCTTTACTATTCTTCAGTATTTTCAACAGTGTGATGAGTTTAGCATTTGATGATCAAAAGTGGTATTGGATGCGCTCATTTTTGGCATTTGTAGGCCTTATTATCGTCGGTGGGATGGTATCTTATTTATTGAGTGGGGTGCCTATCGGAGAGGCCAAATCATTTAAATGGTTATACTTGGTTTTTTCCATAGGGTATTTGGTTTTTCTAAGCATTGTAAGGTTGATACGAAAGATTGTATTAATTGCTAAGAAGCAAGATAAAAAGTTGAGAGGTGAAGAGTGAGCCCACTCCGAAACATAAAAATCTAAAATGTTTCTTTTCGCAATCTTTTCACTTTTACAATCTGTTGATACTCAGTCATCAACAAATATCAAAAAATGATAATATCAGAAAAAAGGTATCAAACCTCTTTCCCAAATTGCAGAGCTCACTCTTGAGCCCACTCTGAAAACAGGCAATTTTCACAAAAAAAATTATTTTGATAAAATTATTAACTTAGTCACGAAAGTCTCTTGTCTTCTTTCAACAAATTATAGTTCACTCAGAAATTCTCGGTTTAGATGTGAAGGTAGGCAGTAAAGGGTATGCATTGCCTAATCAGAACCTGATTAAGGGGTGTTTTCCTAATACCTTTTACATTTTAGATGCTCCTAAATGCCTAAACTGAGAATTGCTGTAATTCACCACAATGATGAAATAAATTAATGACTATACCTACAGAATATATTGGATGTATGATCACATTAAAAATCAAATAAGATAGGCCAAGTCGTACTGATACAACTTGGCCTATCTTTATTTGAAAAAACTTTTTATCAGATTAAAACCTATCAGCATTCATTACTTTTGTCCATGCACCCACAAAGTCTTTAACAAATTTTTCTTTGTTATCGTCTTGGGCATAGACTTCAGAATAAGCACGAAGAATAGAGTTAGAGCCAAATACTAAATCAACCCTTGTAGCTGTCCATTTGGTAGCTCCTGTTTTACGATCTACAATATTGTATAAATTATTAGAAATAGGTTTCCAAGAGTAACTCATATCCGTAATATTTACGAAAAAATCATTAGTAAGTGTTCCCACTTTATCCGTAAATACACCATGTCTTGTACCACCATGATTGGTGCCCAGTACACGCATTCCTCCAACCAAAACTGTCATTTCTGGAGCTGTTAAACCCATTAATTGTGATCTATCCAACATTAATTCTTCGGGATTGACCAAGTAATCTTTTTTTACCCAGTTTCTATACCCATCATGGATAGGTTCTAAATCCGCAAAAGATTCGGCATCCGTCATAGCCTCTGTCGCATCCCCACGCCCAGGAGTAAAAGGGACTGTAATATTCACTCCTGCTGCTTGAGCGGCTTTTTCTACTGCTGCATTTCCTCCTAGTATAATCAAATCAGCCACACTCACTTTCTTATCTAAACTCGATTGAACTTGAGATATCTTATCCAATACTTTTTGTAGTCGTTCTGGCTCATTACCTTGCCATTTATTTTGTGGCGCTAAGCGTATTCGTGCTCCATTCGCACCTCCTCGGTAATCTGATCCACGGAATGTTCTGGCACTGTCCCAGGCAGTATTGATTAACTCCGTTTGTGTTAATCCACAATTTAACAACTTGGTTTTTATGTTACCAATTTCAACATCTTTCAAATTATAATCTACAGTTGGTACAGGGTCTTGCCAAATTAGCTCCTCGCTAGGAACATCAGATCCTAGGTATCGGCTTTTAGGGCCTAAATCACGATGTGTTAATTTAAACCACGCTCTAGCAAAAACTTTTGAGAAGTATTCTTGATCATTATAAAATCGTTCTGATATTACACGATAGGTTGGGTCTTCTTTCATTGCCATATCAGCATCCGTCATTATTGGATTCCGGCGTATTTCAGGATTGTGAGCATCCAATGGTTTATCCTCTTTTTTAATATCTACTGGTTCCCATTGCCATGCACCTGCTGGGCTTTTTTTCAATTCCCAATCGTGATTTAACAACAAATTGAAAAACCCATTATCCCATTTTGTAGGGTTGGTAGTCCAAGCACCTTCTATACCACTACTTACTGTATCTCCGCCAACTCCACTTCCCTTAGGATTAGCCCAACCAAAGCCTTGCTCTACAACATCTGCTTCTTCTGGTTTGCCCCCTAATATTGATGCATCTCCATTTCCGTGGGCCTTTCCTACTGTATGTCCACCAGCAGTAAGTGCTACAGTTTCTTCATCATTCATAGCCATTCTCTTAAATGTGGTGCGTATATCTATTGCCGTTTTTAAAGGGTCAGGTTTTCCATCTACTCCTTCTGGATTTACATAAATTAACCCCATCTGAACAGCCGCTAATGGGTTTTCAAGAGATTCACGATCTTCATCATTCTCATATCTGTTTTTGGTTTCTGCGAGCCATTCTCTCTCTGATCCCCAATAAATATCTTTTTCGGGATGCCATATATCCTTTCTACCACCTGCAAAACCAAATGTTTTTAGTCCCATAGATTCGTAAGCCATTGTTCCTGCTAAAATTATTAAATCTCCCCAAGACAATTTATTGCCATATTTCTTCTTTATTGGCCATAACAATCTCCTGGCCTTATCTAAATTTACATTGTCGGGCCAACTGTTGAGTGGTGCAAAACGTTGATTTCCAGTATTAGCACCTCCGCGTCCGTCAGATATCCTGTAGGTGCCAGCAGCATGCCAAGCCATTCTGATCATCAACCCTCCATAATGCCCCCAATCAGCAGGCCACCAATCTTGACTGTCGGTCATCAAAGCTTTCAATTCGTCTTTTAGAGCCGTTAAATCAAGCTTTTTAAATTCTTTTGCATAGTCAAATTCTTCTCCTAACGGGTTAGTCTTAACGTCATGCTGGTGGAGTATATCTAAATTTAATGCTTTCGGCCACCAGTTCATAGCTGACTTTTCATTATCTGTATTGGCCCCATGCATAACTGGGCATTTTCCTTTTGATTTGTCCATATTTTACTTTTCTATTTATTGTAAATTCCTGAAATTTGAAGGTTTATATCTTGAATTTTAAAGTTTTTGATTTTTTTCTTATTAAAATAATTGGCTAATAACTCATCTAACTCTTTGTCTTCGTAATCTTCTATTCTATTTTCTTCCACGCAATACAAATGATGATGATTGGTCAAAAATGGGTCATAACGCATGACACCATTTTCAGTTTTTACTTTTTTTAACAACTCGTTTTCAACTAATGAATCCAGTACCTTATATACGGTGCCTGTAGAAATATGAGGGTGCTTTTTATTAATGTACTCAATGACATTTTCGGTAGTTGGATGATTTTTTAATTTTATAATTGCTTCAAAAATAGCCACTCTCTGAGGGGTAATTCTCAAGCCTTTTCCTTTAAGTTTACTGGTAATAGTTTTTACGTTCATTGATATTTATTCTTTTATGAGAATTATTCTCCTATAAGAATGCTTCAAATATAATAGATTTTTTGCTTCTAACATATTCAAGGGTCGCTTATGGGTAAAAAATGCACAAAAAAAAATCTAATCATACTCGGGCTTTTATTGAATGTGGGTTTTGTGCTTTCACTTGCAAAATCTCACAGTTAAAGTTAATAAGGTAACTCAGAACTGGAGTGAAGTGATGTTGCGATCTGCCTGTCTATCGCGAAGGCAAAAAATGCAATTTCTCGCTAAACAGGATATATTTTTATCAGAATTCGAAAATACCACCAAATTAGAAATCCAATAACTGACTGGGCTGGGAGCACCAGTATTTTACATAACATTACCTCTATTCAGTTGTAACTTTACCTTTCTTTCTAGCTCTTGTACAGTATCTCTAAATAACAAATCTGTATCCATAAGGTCTTTTACAGTCTTACATGAATATATTACAGTGCTGTGATCTCTGCCTCCGAAATTAGCCCCTATTTGTTTGAGTGAATCTGAGGTATGATTCTTAGCTAGGTACATTGAAAGTTGTCTCGCAATGACTATATCTCTTTTCCTTGTTTTGGAAATCAATTTTTCTATCGGAAGAGAAAAGTGCTCTGCCACAAGTTTCTTAATATTTTCAACTGTAAGCTGCGCCTCTGTACTTGTCACATAACTATTAATTACCGATTGTGCCAAATCCAAACTAATCACTTTATTATTGAGTGTCGATTGCGCAATGAGAGAAACTATTACACCTTCTAATTCTCTGATGTTCTGAGAGACGTTAAAACATACGTAATCTTTAACCTCAGCAGGAAAATCAATCCCTTCGTTTTCTAATTTCGATGCTAAAATGGCCAGCCTTGTTTCAAATTCAGGTTCTTGTAAATCAGCAGATAGTCCCCACTTAAATCTAGAAATCAATCTGGACTGAATGCCTTCTAACATTTTAGGAGGTTTATCGGATGTCATTACAATCTGCTTTCCTGATTGGTGCAATTGATTAAAAATGTTAAAGAATATCTCTTGAGTTTTAGTTCTTCCAGCAAGAAACTGAATATCATCAACAATGAGAAGGTCAATGCCTTGATAAAATTGTGTCAACTCGCTTAACTCATTTTTCTTTATTGCATCTACAATTTGGTTTGTAAATCTTTCCGTTGTGACATAGAGCACATTTAAGTCAGGAAACGCCTCTAGGGCACTATTTCCTATAGCATTAGCAAGGTGTGTTTTTCCCAATCCCACATCTCCATAAATCACCAATGGGTTAAAAGCTGTCTTGCCAGGATTTGCTGAAATGGCTTTTCCTGCCGCACGAGCTAATTTATTACAATCTCCTTCTATAAAATTAGTCAGTTTATAATTTTCATTTAGTTGGGGTTCAATTTTAGCTATTTTAATTCCTGGGATTACAAATGGGTTCTTTATTTCAGATGTTGAGTACTTCTCCGTCTGTTTGGAATTCTGAATACCATTCATCATATCTTTATGGTTTTCAACTACAATCTGATATTCTAGTTTAGCACCATTTCCCAATTCTCTTTTAATCGTTTTTTTCAGAAGTACTACATAATTTTCTTCAAGCCATTCGAAAAAAAACTGGTTAGGTACTTGTATGGTAAGAGATTTTTTATCTAGAGATACAGCTTTAATTGGCTCAAACCACGTGTTAAAGCTATTAGGATTGATGTTCATCCTAATATATTCCATACATCTGCGCCACACTTCATCGTGAGTCTTGGCCATAATTATTAGGTTCTTTTTTTGCAACTACTCAGCCACATCAAATTTGATTAAAAAAAGCTCTGTTTTCGCTACTTTTTTGCTATTCTCGTTTCAAATCAAAGATAGCGTGACATAATCGAGATTCACTAACCAAAAAATAGGCTAGATAATAGCTTTGCGATTAAAGCTCAAATGAGCCTCAAATAGCAAAAACAAATATTTTTTACCTGCCTGTTTGACAGACAGGACTCAAAAACATATACCTGAATAGTTACATTTTTTTGGTTTATATACTTTAACTAAAAACAAATTTTTAAATCTGAATCCAGCGTTGTACAAATATGTTGAAAATATTCCGTTGTAAAGAATAGTTCAGAAATATTAAGACAATTCAATTTTTATATTAAAAATTAAATTAATATGTAATAGATTAACTATCTGAAGGATACACATTATAAATTTACAATTAGTTAAATATTTAAGTTCTAAGGCCTTCTAAATCAACGAACTGTAATGTTTTTTTCACTTCATACTTTTTTCTTGTTTTTTTCTAATATCAGCATTCATTTTGTTGGCCATTTAACACTTCTTTAAGTTTAATGTGGCTAATGCTCAACACTAATATTGTGCATTTGGATGAGATCTAAATGGGTCTTAGATTATCAGCACGGCTGAAAAAGAGGAGGGAGAATAAATACTATCCACATGCCTCATATGTGGCTACTCAGTGGTGTGCTTTTGATACCTGTCTGCCAATCAAGGAGGTGAAAATTACTATTTTATTGCTAGTGCTGTGTCAAGTGTTAAATGACGGGTTGGCTTTGCGCATAATTTGATCCTGAACGAGGCAAAAAACGCAGTTAAAGCAGTAGATATGGCGAGTATTTTTAACAAAGAGCAGGTTCAAAAGATGCCAAAGTTACCTGTCAATTTATCCTTGACAGAGCACTAGTGCTGTGTCAAGTGTTAAATGACGGGTAAGAGTTGATGAATATTTTGAGGCTGAACAAGGCGGAAAACTTACGATTTTAGTGAGTTATAACAGCCGTTTTCCAACGATGTGAAAGTTCAAAAGATTACAAATCATTATCATATATCGCTTGAAACAGCGTGAGTACTATAGTCTAGCGATAAATAAGTTTTTTTCAGCCAGAAATTGATACCATCTGAGAAAACACCTTCATATAAAATATAGTTCTACTTCTTTTCTCAAAGCTTTTTGTGCATTAGAAATAATGGGATTCAGGTGACTTGCATTTCCTTGAATTAGCAAATTTGTATATTGTTCGAGGCTGTCATTTGCTGATTCATATGCTTGATTCACATAATTTAACGTATTGTTCTTAGCCAATTCTACTATTTGCCAAAGTTCCTCAGAAATATAAATCTGTTGGGTAAGATTATGTTCAAATTCTTTTTGGATGCTAATGAGAAGTGCTTTTTTAAGATCAGAAGCATTTGAGGAAGGCGTAGTGAGGCGCATCACCTGAGAAGAGATTTTCATTCTTTCTAATAATAGAGAAAGGCGTTCGTAGGCTTGAAATCTGAGAGGTAAAGTCTCATTTTTTTGGGATGCTTTGAGCTTAATATGCTCAATAGTCTGCTGGCCTTCTTGAAATCTTTTCATAAGAAAATACACCACTGCAGCCGGCACTATATATTTTATAATTTCTAATATTCCCAATAATAATTCCATACTAAATAATTGCTTTGACCGTAAATGTAAAGAGCGAAATGGGAACTAAAGTATTCATTTATACATTTCAAAAAATAATGCGTAGATAAAGGCTTAAAATCAGTCCATTTACAGAACTCTCGCCAAAAAAATACGTTATTCGTATAATCAATGAAAAGAAAATGGCAGAAGTATTAATAGATAATCCATTGTCCTTGACCAATTCGGCTATTACACAGCTCAAAAGAATCAAAGATGAACAAAACATCACTGATGAACATGGACTACGCATAGGAGTAAAAGGTGGAGGGTGTTCTGGTTTTACCTATGTTTTAGGATTTGATCTTAAAAGTGACAAAGATCTGGAATATGACATCAATGGTTTTACAGTTTTAATGGAAAAGTCACATACCATATACCTTCTCGGAATAGAAATCGACTGGCACGAAGGGCTGAATAATAGAGGGTTTATCTTTAACAACCCTAATGCTAAAGATACTTGTGGATGCGGAACGAGCTTTTCAGCTTAACAATACCATTAAGGTAATACTTACAAAAAGGAAGATGAATTGTAACTACTCAGGTGGAGCCAATTTTTGATAAATAAAATCTTTTTCTACTATATTTCAACTATTTTTTCGCCATAGAATACTATGCCTCAAAAAGATGAGCTCTATCTGAAAAAAATACCAATTTTTTATCTCAAAAGCGCCCACCAAAGTAGTTACAAAAACCAGTTTGTCACTAACACATTGCGTTTTTCACTTTTTTAGGTAAGCTTTTGACAATAAGGTTATAAGAATGATCAATTAATTCTTTGATCAATTGATGATCTAAGCCTTTCTCGATATAAACAGAATTCCAATGCTTTTTATTCATGTGCCAACCTGGCTGCACCTCTTCATACTCTTCTCTTAGTTCTATTGCTCTATCGGGATCACATTTTAAATTGACAAATGAATCCTCTTGTTCCAAGCCCATGATTGCAAATATTTTATTCATCACTTTAAATACTAACGTGCTTTCATCAAATGGAAATCCTTCATCAGTAAATGGTTTTGAAAGGCAATATTCTCTAATTTCTTCTACGTTCATATTTCAATTATTTAAAAAGATCATAGCATCAGCAGCACTTTGTATTGGGTACTCTTCCATTGGTATATGGCCTACATTTGGATAAGACACTACTCTTGAATTGGGAATCAACAAATCCATTATTGCAGCATCTTCAAAAGGAATCCATTCATCATCTTCGCCCCACATGATGAGGGTAGGTTCTTCGAGTAGTGAAAGGTATTTTTGCGTTGGCTCAAATGGACTATTGATTCTGTCCACAAATGCCTCTCGATTCCCTTTTCTGGTGGCCATATCGTGATATCTTTTAACCATCACATCAGTTACCATTGCATCATTGGAAAATACTTCAAGTATATTATTCTTAACGAAATAGACAGGTGTCACTTTTTTTAAAATCAATGACATAAAAGGATTTTGAGCCAATTTGAATATCATTGGTGGTTCTACAGAGTCGTTCCGTTCTATCCCAGCGGGATCCAGCAATACCAATTTCCCAACTTTATTTGGATGTTGTGCCGCATAAATAAATGCCAATTCTCCACCAAAAGAATTGCCTGCAATATGAAAACTATCAAGATTAATAGATTTAACAAATTCACTTAAAAATGAAATATATCCTGAAATACGGTAGTCTCTATCAGGACGAGGTCCAGTCAATCCATATGCTGGCAAATCCAATCTCACAATTTTAAATGAGTCATCCATAATAGCCGCCCAATCATCCCAAGTGTGGAGTGAACTACCGGTACCATGAAGAAGGAGTAGCGGCATTCCCTCCCCTTCTATTTTATAATGCACATCCATACCCTGAATTTGTACAAACTTTGACTCTTCGTCAGTATAAATCTCTTTGAGCTTTTCAATATTTTTATCAGGAGTATAAAGTATAAAGCCAAAAAAAAGCAACAGAATTAATAAGCCACAAGCAATCTTTTTCATCATTCTTTCATAATATAAGACATCAATATAAGAGAATAATCACAACAGAAGCCATCTTATTAATGTTCTTACTTTAGAAAAATTTAAGGCGTAATGAGCAAGTTCGTATTATTTGTTTTTATTATTATGACTGGATGCAGCAAACAAACAGCACCAATCACCCAGCCCATTATTCAAAATAAAGTAGATTCTAAATTATATGCTATTCCATCCAGCCCACAACGAGAAGGTGATGCTATAAAAGGGAGAGAATATCTGCTAGAGGGTGATTACCTAGATAGCGGAATACCTTTGGCCTTAATGGAAAAAATGGATATTGTTCCCAAAATGGAAAACTACCTCAATCGATCTGGTAAGAATGCGTCATTACCCCCTCAATTTACAGCCACAAATGCCGCTAATGGTGTGGACATTATTGCCCCCAATTGCCTTACTTGCCACGGCGCTTTTCTGGGTAACGACTATATCTTGGGTCTTGGAAATTACGACTTTGATGGTACTTCTACCTCTAATTTTACCCTAAAGTCACTGGCTTTTATGGTAGAAAATAAATTCTCAAAAGATTCAAAACAATGGGAAGCTTTTGAGCAATTTTATAATGGTGCTCTTGCCTTATCTCGAAATATAAAAACAGAATCAGTAGGCGTAAATAGTGCTGATAAGATTGCAGAAGTGCTCTTAGCTCATCGCCAAATGCCTGGAATGCAATGGAGTGATGACCCTCTACTGTCTATCACTAAATTCACTGTACCTGCTGACCCTCCTGCATGGTGGCTATTGAAGAAAAAAAATGCTCAGTTTACTACTGGGATAGGAAGGGGAGATTTTGCTCGCATTTCCACAGCAAGTAGTCTGTTAACAATGAATAATATTGAGAAAGTAAAAGAAATAGACAAAGCATTTCCTGATATTATCGCATTTATAAAGTCTTTGGAGGCACCAAAGTACCCAAAAAAGATAGATCAAAAACTTGCTGCAAAAGGTCAAGTTATTTTCAATAAAACCTGTAAGAAATGTCATGGAAGTTATAGCGCATCTAGTGTGCAAAAAGAAAGTTATCCGAACTACATCGTGCACCATGACGTAATTAAAACTGACCCCACCCTTGCTCAAAGTTATCATGAGAGAACAGAATTTGTTAATCTATATAATAATTCATGGTTCGGACTAGGCGAACA
>JAZGFD010000172.1:0-9223 GCA_036479115.1 Saprospiraceae bacterium
GCATAGTTACCAAGTGATCCCAAGTCTTAAATGTCTTATAATAGCGGTCACTTCCTGTGTTTCGTGCTATTCTATTTACTTCTGATCTATCTATTAATTTTAATACCTGACTGAAAATCGGCTGTCCTACGAAATGTTTACTTTTGTTCAATGCTGTTTTGTTTTGTTTTTCGACTCCAAGATAGCTGTCGAGTCCAGAAATGGACTCGGTTTTTATTTATTTATTCGGACACCATTAGTTCTTAACGTAAAAATGCATCGAAATCACTAAAATCTATAAAGGTCGAAAAACTTAAATTCAACATTCTGCATCATTTCATTTTTTCTTTAATTCATGGTTTCTCGAGTGATATGATCATCAGAGAAAATAAAAAATATGTAAAATTCTAAAAATGTGCAGTTTTCTGTCAGGTACTAAATAACCGTATATAATATGGGTTCTTTTTTTTCTTAAGACTATAAGACCTTAAATAATTTGATTTTGAGACAATTTGGTATACGCACTACATATTGTAGTTAATAATAATATGTATGATTTTATTGTACATTTGTAGTTCATTGGCCTTCCCTGCCACAACAATGTTGTCTCAAGTGATGCGCGAAAAACGTGAAATATGAATTTTGATCAATTAGAAATAATCTCTCCTATCCTTAAGGCCCTAAGAGAAAAAAACTATTCAACACCTACAGAGATTCAAGAAAAAGCAATACCTCTAATTCTGAACAGAAAAGATGTATTGGGTTGTGCACAAACGGGTACTGGCAAAACTGCCGCTTTTGCCATTCCGATTATACAATTGATACATCAAAAAGAAAAGGATGAGCCTGGAAGAATCAAATTGCGATCTCTTATTGTTACACCTACTAGAGAACTCGCTATTCAGATAGGAGAAAACATTGACGCTTATGCGAAGCATACAAGTGTAAGGCATACCGTAATATTCGGTGGAGTAAAACAATACAGTCAGGTTCAGGCATTGAAAAGAGGTGTTCATATCCTTGTGGCAACACCAGGAAGGTTATTGGATTTGATTTCCCAAGGCTATATATCTCTTAATTTTGTTAAACTTTTTGTACTTGATGAAGCCGATAGAATGCTTGATATGGGGTTTATCAATGATATTAAAAAGCTATTAAAAATTCTACCTCATCAAAAACAATCATTATTTTTCTCAGCTACAATGCCAAAAAAAATTGTTGATCTCTCAAGCCAAATTCTGCACAACCCCATTAAAGTAGAAGTAAGTCCCGTCTCTTCGGCAGCTGAAACCATCCAACAATTTCTCTACTACACCAATAAAAATACTAAAAATGACTTGCTTCTCCATATTCTTAAAAATAAGGATATGGACCAAGTACTGCTATTCTCTCGCACCAAACATGGAGCAGATAGAATTACCAGGAACTTAAAGAAGGCAAAAATAATCTCAGCAGCAATACATGGAGACAAGGCTCAAAACCAAAGGCAAAAGGCTTTAAAATCATTTAAAGATGGTAAATTAAGAGTGCTCGTAGCAACCGATATTGCTGCCAGAGGTATTGATATCCAAAAACTAAAATATGTGATCAATTACGATGTCCCGAATGAATCAGAAACTTATGTACATCGCATAGGAAGATCAGGCAGAGCAGGTGAAAATGGAATTGCAATTTCCATCTGCGAACCAGAAGAAAATGCCTATGTAAAAGATATAGAAAAACTTATCAAGAAAAAAATTAATGTCATCCGTGACAATCCATATCCTCAGACCGAACGGCCAATGACCGAAAAAGAAAAGAAAGAGTGGAATAAGGAAAAACAAAGAAGGAAACAGGAATATTTCACCAACAGAAAAAAATCAAACTCTCGATGGAGATAATGAAGATTTCATTACCAATCATCTAAATCAGTTGAGTATTTATCAAGCAGAATAATGGTAAGTTCTCAATACTGTAATCATCATAGAAAGGCTGAAGGCCCTTAAGTTGATAGCCAAGAGCAACTCCCTTGGAAAAATAGCCACGGGCAACGTCCTTGGACAGAGCAGTGAATATTGTGATTTAGTAACATTTTTGCCCAAAAATGATGACAAATCTTTCTGGTCACCCTAGATATTGAGTACTTACGATAAATGCTCAAGTTGGGTGAAGAATTAAAACGAGCCCATCTCTTGTAAAAAAATTTGACAAAAATTGAAAATTCTGTGATAGCGTAAACACATTCGACCTGTGTGATTCTATTCTCCAATTTGACTACATTTCTCGTATCAAACAGCCTTTAGCAAAAAAGACACCAAAATAAAGACATGAAACGCATTATGATCATAGGTTGCTGTGGTGCAGGAAAATCTACTTTTGCCAGAAAACTCCATTCCCTTACAGGTATAAAAGTAATTTATTTGGATCAACAATATTTTAGTCCCAATTGGGAAGAGCCCCAAAAAGATGAATGGACAAAAAAAGTAAAAAACTTAGTAAAAGCTGACCAATGGATTATTGATGGCAACTATGGCGGCACAATGAATATAAGATTAGAAAGATCAGATACGATTTTCTATCTAAAATACACTACCCTCTCCTGTCTTTATAGAGTAATAAAAAGAGTAATAACATATCATGGCACGGTTCGGCCTAACATGGCAAAAGGATGTAAAGAACGGTTTGATTTAGAGTTTATTCATTATGTGGCAGTTTTTAATTTTGTAAAAGGAAAGAGCATCGAAAAAAGATTAAAAGGTATTTCAAATGATAAGAAGATAATTGTACTAAAAAATGACAAAGAAGTTTCAAATTACATAAAGCATCTAGAAGGTTCTAAATCTCAACGGTAACGTAGAATAGAATAAATAGGAATAAATTATGGAATCAAATAAACAATTGAATATGGATAGAGAAGGAAGAACAGAGTTTATCATTCACAATATTCTCATAAAACTAAATCCGTATGCACAATGGAAATACGTGCTAATTGGCTTGGGATTATGCTTATTTATCAATGTGATTTTATTCCCTTGGGCGGGCAATGAACTACGAGAAGTAGCACCCAAGGCAGCAGGGCCAATAGACCTGAAATTTTCTTATTCACAAAATGAGGTCTATCAAATGATAGAGAGCTATGGCGAAAAAGGCAGAGACATTTATATAATGAGTACTGTTGGGATAGACTTAATATATCCTATTATCTACAACATAGTTTTTATCTTGATCTTAATCATCTTATTCAAGAAAAAATACCCATTACATGGGAGAAAGCACTTACTAGCCTTTCTTCCTATCGTTGTATTTTTCGCTGATATTCTGGAGAATACTGGTATCTTATTGATGCTAAATAACTATCCAGATAGACTAAGAAATGTGGCTTTTTTAACTAGTGCATGTACCAGTATCAAATGGGCTTTTGTAAGTATTTCCTTGATAATGATAATTGGCCTATGTCTTATAAAAGTAAGGAAGAAAGATGGATGAAAGCTTCATGTCAATTGGTTTCATTCAATATCAAAAGAAAGGTTAAGGTTTAGTAAGTAACTGAAGGCACATAGGTGGATAGAGATTTGGTAATTTATTCATTGGTCTTTTCAACTCATAGTTGAAGTTTGGCAAAAATAAATTCTTCTATCCGAATAGAACTCATGGTACAGGGTATTAATAAAAGTTTTAACTAAAACTACCAGTATACCAATACCTCAAAACTGGTATTTTAGGGAAGAGTCCCCTCAAATCTTCAAAATAGCTACTATTTCATTATCTTAGAAAAAGAATGGATGTTCCAACTCAATTACTACTCATTGATGATCATCGGGCACTTACCGATGCGCTCAAGGCTCTATTAAAGAACGAGCATTGCAACGTTAAAGCGGTGGCACATACCTATTCAGAAGGTTTAAATATAATCAACAAACACAAAGCTGATGTCGTAATAGTAGATATGAATCTTGGCAAAGAAGACAGTTGCGATTTGATCAAACTGGCCAAGAAAAGAAATATAAAACCCATAGTGTTATCCGCATATACCGACGTAGCTCTTATCAAAAGAGCTACTAAATCTGGTGCGTTAGCATACCTATCAAAATCATCAACTGCCGAATATATTACCACAGCTATAAATGAAGTCACAAATGGCAATACTTTTTATGACCCTATTGTACAATCGCTCATCAACCAAACATTTGCAGGACATAAAATCAAAGAAAACCCAACAAAAGAAAAGTATTCTCTAAGTATGCTTACCAAAAGAGAAAAAGAAATAATAAAATTAATAGCTGCCGAATACACCAGTGAAGAAATAGCAAAAGAGCTATTCTTATCCAAGAACACTATTGACTCTTATCGTAAGAATTTGATTATGAAAGTAGGGGTTAGGAATAGTGTGGGGCTTGGGGTTTGGGCGGCGGAGAATCGAGTGTAAAATTATAATTATGAAAACTTTACTTTTTTCGTTTTTTGTTATCCTTCTAATCTGTTCCTGTGGTACAAAAGAACCACAAAATTTTTACGTACAGAATTATGGTTTAACAAAAGCAGAATTATTTGAAGAATATAATGAAGGGATTTCTGATTTTTCGGAAATTAAATTTTATGTACAAATATCTCTTCAAAAACCTCAGGTTTTTCATGTTGAGACTGCACCCTTAAATAAAAATAAAGCAGGCATGATCGTTGTGATTGGCATTCCTTTTTCAAAAGATCGTAAGATGGTAGATAGCATTCAGTTTGAAGTTATTCACCAGAGAAATGTTCGTTTCCCTAGGTACGTTTCTAGCTTTGACATTTCAATTGAAGATAGCGGAAAATCCTGCTACGATTATATAATTTCTTTGAAAGGAAAGTCTTCCAATTCAAAACCTCCTACAAATGCTCACAAGACTTGGATCAACACAAAAAAGCTTACTTTACAAGGAAAAATTACTGACCTTGCATATGCAATAGATAACGAACCAAAACCCAAGGACTGCGATGGATTGAATTTTGTTCTGAAGTTGGCCTCTGACCCTAAAATATGTCAAGTTGAATTTCTATAAAAAAAATTTAGGGATTAACATTTTATTATAATGAGGTATTTTTGTTGGATATCTCTAATTATTACGGTAACAATTCGAATTTTGGACATAGGGCTCTTAGATACTGTGCCTAGTGACAAGTCAATTAAAAAGGAAAACTCACATTATAATGAAGAATCAAGAGAGTCACAAATTTACAATGACCTGATAAGGGCTTATACCCGAGCAAATAGCAAAATGGATAGTCAATTGAGGAAAAAAGCTCTTCTGGATCTTATCAATTTTGACCTATTTAGAAGAAATAAAATTACTCTTGTTACTGATAATCTTTCTGAACTAAAAATGTTAAGAAATAGTTCTTTGGATTCATTGATTATCCTATATTTAGAGCTAAAGGTTAAGCATGAATTTGCTTTGAAAAATGATGACAATCTGGTGATAGACAAAAATCAATGGAACGAAGCACTTCGTTTAGGCAATGAAATCCCATCTGACTCTATAGTCTCGTTAATTTATAATTTAAAGGCTTTATATCATGAACTACACGAAAATAATTTAGCAAAAGCAATTGAGGCATACTTTAAGTCTTTATATCATGCAGCTAAAGTAAAAAGTGATTTTTACGAACTAAGAAAATTTTCTTCATTTGCTAATATCGGCAATATTAAACAAAATGAAAAAAAGTTTGCTTCTGCTATTAAATTTTACAATAAAAGTTTAATATCTATTTCAAATGATATTCATCCTCTCAGTAAAATAAGACTATATGAATGGTTTTCAGATTGCTTTTTTGCATTAAATAAATATGACAGTTCTTATCACTACCTCAAACTCTCTTATAATGCCAAAGTAGATTATGATCAAGTCCTTCAACACAATGCCGTAACTGAACTCCAAGAAAAATATCAAAACCAAAAACTATCAACCAAACTTTCTACAGAAACCATAAAAAGCAAAAAACTTACCATCACTACCCTATCTCTGGGCGGCCTTTTCACCCTATCACTTCTGGCATTATGGGGTATACGCCGTATCAATCGACTAAAGCAAATTACCCTCAATCAACAAATAAAAGAAACCCAACAACAAGGTCATCTCGCAGCCATCAATGCCCAACTCGACGGCGAAGAACAAGAAAGAAAACGAGTAGCCACTGCTCTTCACGACGGTATATCGAGCCACCTCGCTGCTGCAGCCGTCCATCTCCAGATCATAGAACAAAAACATAAAGGCAACGGCAACGACTCAATACAAAAAGCAAACCATCTAATCAAAGAAGCTTCAGAACGATCCAGAAAACTATCCCACGATCTTTACCCTCCTATTCTTATACAAAATGGATTAATAGCTGCTTTAGAAGCTTTGGCGTTGTTATATTCCAATGATAACCTCACAATAGAATGTTTATCACATATAGATTCTCTTGGCATTTCTAAAAAACTGGAAGCCAAGCTCTACTACATTATTAATGAAGCCATCCAGAACGTAATCAAGCACAGTAGAGCTACTTCCTGTACCATCAGACTACAATATGAAAGCAATCTCAATATCATTATAACAGATAACGGCATCGGATTATCTCCAGATCAAAGTAAAAATGGTATGGGAATCCAATCAATGACGGCACGAATAGTGAATGAAGGAGGAATAATAAAAATACTGGACAATCGTCCCACCGGTACCACCATCCACATATCAATACCTTAAAAAGAGAATAGACAGTGGGTTTTACCGCCATTGATTTTATCACTAGTGCTCTGTCAAGTGTTAAATGACGGGTTGGCTTTGCGCATAATTTGATCCTGAACGAGGCAAAAAACGCAGTCATAGCAGTAGATATGAAGAGTATTTTTAACAAAGAGCAGGTTCAAAAGATGCCAGAGTTACCCGTCAATTTATCTTTGACAGAGCACTAGTGTTGTGTCATTCTCCACATTTTTACTTACCCCATTTACAAGGTAAATCATATCACCCCATTTATGGTCTATTCTGGCACTTCAAATCATCACACCTTTACATCGTAATTGCAATTCATACAGAGGAAAGACCGAGTATAATATCATTCATAGCAATGATACCACCTCGTCGCACCTTATCCGATAGAAGTACTTCTCTGATCATCAGGTTGCTAAATAGCATCTCTGATATGACCATTCTGCCATTCTTAAAACCAAATGTTATGAGACATTCATACAATATTTTCTTTATCGGTCAAGATGAAGAAGGGCTGTAGTAAAAAACAGGAAGTTGGTGAGTCTAATGACCATCAACTTCCTTTATTTTATCAATGTAGGTATATAGCCATAATCTTTTTACCAAAGGGTGATCAATAGCCAAAAACCCAATCACATCTCCAAGAGGCCCCCTATTAGCTATCATTCTTAAGATTTTACAAAAATTTATAATAGCTTCATAATGTAAAGGGCTGCTTACTTTTTCATGCCTTTTGGTATACTCATAGAAATTTCTCAGTTGGTTATTCAAAAATTCCGTATTATCATAATTATCAGTAAAATCTGCCATTAATAATAAAATCCTCATCGAATTTTGATGTCTTGGGTTCGAGAATTTATATTGATTCAGCTCGGCTATAGCATGTCCTGCCCGTCCTCCATATATATTGGCACTGCTCCGAGCAAGGAGGATTACATCATCTCTTGTTTCCTTATTCAGGCTACTACTCCAGGTATCAATAAATGCCATCGGGTCCATTTTTACTTCTTCGAGAGACGCCAATTCTACTGCTACCAAAAATCGAGAATCAGATATTTCACCATTGTCAAAAAGAAGGCCTGTGTTCAATCCAAAATCATAAAGTCTGAACAACTCTACATAATCCCCCTGTCCTTTTTTGGCCTTACGGATATTATAATTTATCAAATAATCTAAAACCACTCCTCCAAAATTGGAGGTGAGCTGAATCTTTCCATCAATCAAAGTATCAAATATTTTCATATACAGATCTTGATCATCCGATACTGTAAACGCTACTAAATCCCTTAATATATTTGCAATAAAGTCATCGGCCAAATCACTCTTGCCTGGTACCAGTTCTGAAATATCCGTGCTAAGATTATCAGGATATAGCTTCATTATGTTCATTGCATCCGCTTGATAAAAAAGATCAAGATGGGTCTTAAACCGATGCCATATCCCTGCCATTTGTTTCCATAGTTCTGGCTCCCTGCCCGCTTTGATAGGGTTGTCAGAAAATTTCAAAATATGATTAGCCTGGAGTTGATACCAACTATTCCATAGGTCTATTGGCGATTTGTCAATAGATTTTTGAAAATGATTATTGAGTCCTGTCGAACTTAGAAAAAGTCCTCTTCTATTCAAGGATTTTAACGTGTGAAGATTCATATCCCTTGGGTCTCTCTGCATATCTTCCCAAGCAAAATAGTCCAGTATTTCTGTTCTCAATTGGTGCATCAGATTAAGAAAGTTCTTATTTGATTTCTTTTTGAAAAGAAGGCTATTAGCACGATCTTTATCCAAATATTTATGATTCCAATCACCCTTATATTTTGAAATATAGTCATAAAGAAGGATCATTTCTGTACCCTCTTTGTGCCGAGACAAAAGAAAGGAACGAAAGGATTTCCACTCTTCTTTTTCTAATGATCTCAGCAGATCGAATAGTTTACTTTTTCGCATAATAAAGCATACTTCCACCCTATAGGTATACCAATAGAAGAAAAGGTAAATAAAATATCAGAAATAACGATACAATTTCGTCAAATTTTGATTTATATGAATAAACCATAAAGGTTTGATTACAATCATTTAACACATATAACAAAACATTATATGATAGGAAATCATCAATATTTATGTTTGGATAACTGATATTTAAAGGAATAATTTAGAGAAGTAATAAATTCTAAAGCAATGCCAGAAGTATTATATCTCACAAATAGGGAGAAGGAGATCGTAAATCTCATTTCTCTGGAGTTTACCAATACTGAAATAGCCATGTATCTAAATATTGTCGTAGGCACAGTAGAAGTACATCGCAAGAATATATTTAAGAAGACGGGAGCTAGGAATATGGCGGGGCTGATGCGATGGGGATTTGAGAATGGGGTGCTGGAGGTGGGGTGAAGGGATATTGACCTGACTGTATCGTCCTAAAAAAACCTTACAGTTAAAAATTAATTCCTAGAATAGCTTTACAGCTAAAAACTTGTCCTAAAATAGCTTTACAGGATAACATAAAGTCCTGAATTAGCTTTACAATCAAATTG
>JAZGFD010000173.1:0-6138 GCA_036479115.1 Saprospiraceae bacterium
TTTTCTTTCGATCTGGATGGATTGTTTACTCATAACCTTATCCATAAAAAGTAAGCCAGAGGCTCTGTCATTGATTGTCAAAATGGCTTGTTTATGGTCTTTGCCAATAATCAAATCTATCTCTAGATCGCCTATTCGTTCCTTCTCATCAACGATGGCTGGTCTCTTTGGCCAATGTCCACTCTTCCTACGATGAGGCCTCTATTGTCCTTGCTGTGGCTTCTTCTGCGATATCTTTTCCCTTTGTTACATAAATGCTTGTAGAGCTTGCCACCTGCTTTCTTGTCCTCTCAAATGAATTGATAAATCCGTTCATGACTAACACATTGCGTGTTCTCTAATTTGGCTCTTCCCACGATTTGTTCTGGGCTATAATCTTCGGATACTTTTTTACGCACCTACTCTTGTATTTCATGGGTAAAGCAAATTTTATTTTTCTTTTTTTTATGACGAGATTGGGCCTTGTTATGTGCTAATTCAGCCTTGTATTGACCGCTTCGAGCATCAGAATTTCTAGTAATCTCTCTACTAACGACTGATTTAATCTTTGCCAATATGAGTTTCAATCCTTGAAAGAACATGTCATGTGAAAGGCACGATTCAATTTGGTATCTTTGAGTCCACTCCGGAAACACAAAAAATCAAAAAAGTTTCTTTTTACAGAGTGGACTCATCTTTGATTTAGCGTTAATTGGGACATCTGTTTTTATGCGTTTTGCAACCCAAAAATAGGATGAATAATTTTCGCCGCCCCCGCCCCCCTTTTTTTGGGCTAGCCCAAAAAAAAGGGGGGCGGGGGCCTTTTCAAGGCAACAGCAATCTGTTGCATTTATTTGTTGAATTCAAGGCATTAAAAACAGGGCTGTTATTTGGTAGTCATAGATATATTATTAATGAAGTTGTTTAAAACATGCTAATAATTTAATTGCAAGTCATTGATTATCCTTTGCCATGTATAAGTGAATCTCGTATGTGTATCCACATCGTCGGTTTGAATCCTCAATACCATTCGACTTACTCTGGCTTCGCTCAGCACAAGCCACTCAGAACGTGCTTCATATTTTTCTCAATCCATAGCTTAGCTATGGCTCTCATTCAAGGAAAGAGGTTCTTCTTGATAATCAAGCACTTACAACTAATTATAACTCACGCTATTAAACAACTTCAACAATAAAAACGTTATTGTAACTACTCAGGTGGATGCTTTAAGGTAAAAAAAAACTTTTTTTGTCCAAAATTGACTCCACATGTGTAGTGACACGTTATTAACTTGACCTAAGGAAATGAGAATGAAAGGAATACTATTTTGCTTTACCCTTTATCTAATGTCTTTTTCACAACAATTACTTTTCCCAAATATCATTTTAATAAATGGTAAAGCCAATTTGGTTGTCTTAGATGAATTGGGATTCATAGTAGAAGTATTACGTCCTGTTCCTTATTATTTCAGTTCAGACTTGACACATGAAGAAATTGTAAAAGGCTTAATTGATCAAAAGAACAATGACAAGGAAACTTTCTATGCTCACAATGAAGATCGGTTTATTTCTAAATCTGAGGTGGACGTTTTAGACAATGCCGAATTTATCAAATTCATGCCAAAAAGAGCGCTACTAAATAAGGTAGCAGTAGATAGAATCAGAAAAATATCCAAAGATTACCTAGACGGTGGGATTGACCAGATCAGCTTATCTATTATATACAAAAATAATGTCATATCAGAGTTGCTGACTGAAAATAGGTTAAAGTCAGTGCAAGATTTACTCGTAGCTTTTGGAGTGGACAAAACTGCCATTAAAAAACAAAAGCAATTAAGAAATCAGTATGATAATAACCCTTTTGTGAGAGTAGTATATAAAAAGAAAGTCAGATAGGTAAGTTGATACTAAAAAAAGCACACCACCCGAGTAATTACAAAAAAGATAATTCTATCAATATTTCTGATTACCCAAATCCATCAAGAATGGCTATAAAACATTATTCCAGATTCATATTAATTTCTCACATTCATCATTGAGTCTACTCCGAAACTCACAAAATCAAAAAAGTTTCTTTTGGCGAACTTTACATTTTTTTCAAATCACTGATACTCAGGCATCACCGAATCTCCAAAAAGGCATATTTCATGCATCACAACACATTTTATGAAAAATGTTAGTTTCCAGAGTAGACTCATCATTATAATTTTGAATACCTTGGTCTTTTGACTGATAATACAAGAATCTAAGACAAAATGCCAGAATTTTGCCATCTACATTGCCACACTCAATATTCTTTACTTGACGGAGCTTCCCATCTAGAGCCACTGATGGATAAGGCCAAGGCCGATGGGCAAAAGGGGCTGGCCATGACTGATCATGGCAACATGTTTGGAGCATTTAAATTTGTATCAGAAGCTAAAAAAAGACATCTCAAAGCTATTATTGGATGTGAGTTTTACCTTGTAGAAGACCGTCATAAAAAATCTTTTCAAAAATCATTGGGGCTTCGTGATGTGAGATATCATCAGCTGCTGCTAGCTAAAAATGCACAAGGATATATCAATCTATCTAAATTGTGCTCACTAGGATATATCGAAGGCATTTATGGTAAGTTTCCTCGTATTGACAAAGAACTTGTCATACAATATCATGAGGGGCTGATAGCCACAAGCTGCTGTCTTGCAGCTGAAATTCCTCGTGCAATACAGACTGGTAATTTAGAACTTGCAGAACAAAAATTAAGATGGTGGCTCGATTTATTTGGTGAGGATTTTTATATAGAAATAATGCGACATCGTGGCCTCGAAACCCTCCGTAATACCGATATGAGTCAGGAAGATGTGAATCAACATCTTTTGAAAATGGCTGCTAAATATGAAATAAAAACCATTGTATCTAATGATGCACACTATGTGAATGAAGAAGATAGTAAAGCCCATGAAATATTATTGTGTGTAAATACTGGCAGCAAACTTAATGATGAAAATAGGTTTCAATTTTCAAGTTCTGACTATTATTTAAAGAGTCAGCAGGAGATGACAGATATCTTCAAAGACATTCCGGAGGCTGTATACAACACTATCGAAGTGATGGATAAAATAGAAACTCCTGAGTTGACTAGAGACATACTTTTGCCAAATTTCCCCCTACCAACAGGGTTTTCTAGCCAAGCTGAATATCTACGTCATCTCGTATATGAAGGGGCTAAAATCAAGTATAAAGAAATTACTGAAGTAGTAAGAGAAAGATTAGATTATGAGCTGAATATTATAAAATCAATGGGCTTTGATGGATATTTTCTTATCGTGCAAGATTTTATAAAGGCCGCAAGAAAAATAGGCGTAAGTGTAGGCCCAGGCAGAGGTTCTGCTGCCGGTTCTGCTGTAGCCTTTGCCCTTACTATTACCAATGTAGACCCTATAAAATACAATCTTCTTTTTGAGCGATTTCTCAATCCAGAACGTATCTCAATGCCAGATATAGATATAGATTTTGATGATGAAGGAAGGCAAAAAGTGATAGACTGGGTGGTAGAAAAATATGGAAAAACCCAAGTAGCTCAGATTATCACATTTGGTACAATGGCAGCTAAATCATCTATAAAAGATGTAGGCAGAGTAATGTCTTTACCATTAGATCAGACCAGCAGAATTGCCAATTTGGTGCCCAGCAGACCTGGAACCAAACTGAAAAATATATTTGGAAACACTAAAGAAGAACTAAAAAAAAATTGGCAAGGTGATGATTATTCCAATGTGCAAAAATTACTAGAAGTAGAAAAACAAAAAGATCTCGAAGGCGATGTAGTTAAAATCGCACAAAGGATGGAAGGCACAGTGAGAAACGTGGGCATTCATGCTGCTGGAGTTATTATTGCTCCTGATGATATCACTCAATATATCCCAGTTTGTACTTCTAAAGAATCTAACCTTCTTGTTACTCAATTTGACGGCAGTATAGTAGAAGATGCTGGCATGTTGAAGATGGATTTTTTGGGTCTTAAAACCCTTTCTATCATTAAAGATTGCATAGAAAATATAGTAAAAAGACATGGAGAATCATCCCGTATTGATGTAGATAAAATACCTCTCGAAGATGAGTTAACTTTTGAGCTTTTCCAAAGAGGCGACATGATAGGTGTATTCCAATTTGAATCAGATGGAATGCGAAAATATCTAAGAGATCTAAAACCAACAGGTATTGAGGATCTTATTGCCATGAACGCCTTATATCGCCCTGGCCCTATGGATTATATTCCATCATTTATTAAAAGAAAACACGGGCAGGAGAAGGTAGAATACCCGCATGAATGGCTAGAAGAAATTCTAAAGCCTACTCATGGCATCATGGTCTATCAAGAGCAGATAATGCAGACAGCACAGATCATGGCTGGCTATACTTTGGGCAAAGCCGATATGCTACGAAGGGCAATGGGGAAGAAAAAGCTCAAAGAGATGGAAAAACATCGAGAGATTTTCAAAGAAGGGGCAAGCAAGAAAGGGATACCAGAAAATACAGCCAATAAAATATTTGACATAATGGAGAAATTTGCTGCTTATGGATTTAACAGATCTCATGCAGCTGCATATTCTCTAGTGGCATTTCACACGGCCTATCTTAAGGCCCATTACCCTGCCGAATTTATGGCTTCTGTGTTAACCCGTAATAAACAAAATATAGAAAAATTAAACTTCTTCTTACGAGAAAGTAAAAGGATGGGAATAAAAGTATTAGGGCCAAATATTAATGAAAGTGATCTCCACTTTATTGTAAATGCCAATGGAGCAATTAGGTTTGGATTATCAGCATTAAAAGGAGTAGGAGAAGGGCCCGTGACTGAGATACTCTCTGGCAGAGTAAAAGGAGGAGATTTCACTAGTATTTTTGATATGTGTCGCAGACTTAACCTTCGTACAATAAATAAAAAATGCTTAGAGAGCTTGGCATACGGGGGTGCCTTTGACGTATTCGGAGGAGTAGATAGATCTCAATATTTTGCCCCAAGCGGTAAATTTGGTACAGCTTTAGAACATGCATTGAAATATGGTAACCTCTATCAGAATCAGCAACAATCCATGCAAAATTCACTTTTCGGTGATTTAACCAATGAATTTTTAGATGAACCCGCTCTCCCAAAAGTGGATAAATGGAGTAAAATCGAAACATTAAAAAAGGAAAAAGATGTTACTGGTATTTTTATCTCAGGTCACCCTCTTGATGAATATCGCATCGAGATAAGCACTTACACCACCTGTACCATTGAGGATTCAAAATCCAGAAAAGATACACCGCTCAAACTCGCAGGACTTATTACCGAATGCTTTCATGGTACCAATCAGAAAGGCAATGGTTATTGTAAATTCACACTTCAGGATTATGACGGCAGTGAATCATATAGCCTATATGGCGAGAATTACAATAAATTTAATTCTCTTGCTATTACAGGTGCAGTCGTTTTTTTAGAAGGTGCATATAGCAGAGGCTATAATTCTGACAATTACTATTTCAGATTAAATAATATTCGCCTTTTAGAAAGCATAGGTGTTGCTCTTACTAAACTCATTACATTAGAAATTCCTATTCAAAATCTTAATTCTAAGCTCACAGAATCTCTTTCAAAACTCATCTCTGAAAACAAGGGAAACCATTTACTCAAATTTTGTGTGATTGACCCTGACAAAAATGTAGATGTAATTTTCGTGCCTGAAAAAGGGAAAGTGAATATTAATAGTGAGTTAATTGATAAAATAGAACGTCTAGGACTCCGATATAAAATTAATTAAGACAAGAATAATTCAGATTATTAAAACACAATGTTTACTGTTACTTCTCTTAGATTGTTGCAATGTCACATCAAAAAGTGCGTCATGCTTTTCTATTAGAAAAAAATGCAAGTACTCAATATCTTGTGTGACCAGGAAGACTTGCCCCATTTTTGGTCAAAAATGCCGCCAAAACACAACATTCGCTTCTCAACCAAGGACGTTGCTCTTGGTTATTCAGCTTAAAGGCCTTCAATCTTCTATGATCATTACAATATTCAGTACTTACATAGTGTCTGAACGGAAACTGTCGAATTTTATGAAATATAATATTTTGGATGAGAATTTAGTTTTTTGATATTTGGTGATGCCTGAGTATCAGCGAATTGAACAAA
>JAZGFD010000174.1:0-2662 GCA_036479115.1 Saprospiraceae bacterium
GTATACCGCAAATTCAGCTGACCCTAAGACAATGATCATTGAACTCGACAGGGAGCCTGAAGCAGTGGTCAACGGCAGAGTAGAATTTGCTTTGAGTTTGATAGAACGGGCTATTTGATATCCCAAACGCAACGCACTACCAGATCTGATATTACCAAGGAAGTTGATTTATCTGATCTAGCGCGTAAGGTAGCTAAAATTGGGGTGGAAATTCATCAGCGTCTTGGTGCTTCTGATCTTGAGCTTGTCCTCAATGCTCAGGAAACAGGAGATATAACTTTTGTACAAAGACGTGATATTCACCATATTCATAATCCAGACAATGATAGTGAAGTTCCAGAATATCCAGCAAAACAATATTTAGCAGTTTCAGAAATTGCTGCCGTGGCGGAACAAACCAAATTTTCTTTACCGATTGTTTATGTCAAAGATTTGGGGCATATCTGTTTAGATGAAAGAATTACTGTGTTGTCCTCATACCTACAAAAAATAATAAAAAAAAATTGTATGAAGCTTGGAAGGCTGGGGTAGAAGATATTGAGAAACAATATTCTGAGGGCTATGTTTTAGTGGTTGATCAGCTTGGTAATACTGTTCTTAAAATAGAAAACCAATGGAATAGAATACAATCATCGTTGTATGGAGCCGAAGAGGAAACGATGCTCATGTTGAATCAAATGACGCCAAACAAAAAAGGTATTGTACAACTGCAACATGCAACAACTACTTGTCATGCCATTACTGTGGCACGGGAAGATGGCATTTTTTATGCTGGCTTTCTCAGTAGTAGAGATGAACTACTACCAAAAATTAATAATGGTGATATCATGAAAGGATACTTTAAGGATGGTAAATGGCATTTATTTGTTGAAGGCATAGCTCAAGAAGAAATTGAGATGAGTCACCCGTTGATTTTGGAATAAAGGGGTCAGAATGAAGGGGGAATAAGGGTTTGCAACCCCTTTTGTGTAAATGGATTTTTTCATGAGGAAGATGAGGAAATAACACTCTCAATCTGATCAGGAAAAAAGATGGATAACTGAGCTATTATCTTAGCCCAGTCACGAATGGGCATTATCCATTTTTTTGTTATGTCTTCCTGTACCAGATACAAGAGCTTAGAGAGTGATTCATTATGAGGAAACACTGATTTTGTTTTGGTTATTTTCCGGAACTGTCGATTCAAACTTTCAATAGTATTGGTGGTATAGATTATCCGTCTCATCTCATCTGGATACTCAAAGAATGGAGAGAGTTCTTGCCAGTTGTCTTCCCAACTTTTGAGATAGATTTTATATTCTGGAAACTGCTCTTTGACTTCTTCGAGGGCAAGGAGTCCTGATTCTTCATCAACAGCCGTGTAGATAGTCTTGAGGGCTTTGCAGAAGGATTTTTTATGCTTATGGGGTATGTACTTCACGGTATTACGTATTTGATGAATAATACAGCGTTGTATCTGGGCATTTGGATAAATGGTTTTAATAGCATTAGGGAATCCGCTGAGACCATCAACACAGCAGATAAGCATTTCTTCTGTTCCTCTGTGCTTAATATTGTGGAGAACCTGTAACCAGAACTTAGATCCTTCATTTTCACCAATCCAAATACCAAGAATTTCTTTCATGCCTTCGGCATTAATCCCTAAAACAATATAAGCACATCTACTAACAATCTTTCCACCGTCTCTGACTTTAAAGTGAATACCATCAAGGTAGACAATAGGATAGAGACGAGAGAGTGGTCTTTCTTGCCACTGCTTTACAAGAGGGAGTACTTTATCGGTAATACTGCTGACCATATCTGCTGATATACTCACTCCATAAATATCAGACATGTGAGTATTGATATCTCGAGTACTCATGCCCTTGGCATACATAGAGATTATCTTTTCTTCTACGTCACTGGTGACGGTCTCATACTTGCGTACAGCCATAGGGTCAAAGCTTCCGTTCCGATCTCTTGGAATGGTGAGTGATGTTTCTCCGAATCCAGTTTTGAGTTGTTTATGGCTACTCCCATTGCGACTATTGCCAGTGAGATTCCCAGAAGTATCATGTCGTGGGTATCCCAAGTGCTGAGTCATTTCTTGTTCAAGCATGGCTTGCAGTGTTGGAGCAATGAGACCTTTCGCAAAGTCAGTTACATCGGACATGGTCTTAAGACTTCCCAGCTTTTGCTGGAGAATCTCATCGGTGATGACAGGTTTGTGTGTCATGATTGAGGGGGTAAAAGGAAATGTATTTTACCCATTTACACAAAATATTTTACAGACTCCAGCTATATGTTCCTACATTCTTCGTTTTTTTTGCCAGAATTGATTTTCGATTAAAATCGAAACAGAGTAGCCTTAGTCCATTGCCCCTATCTTTTAAAACCCTGTTCACTTGCATGTTATTACAGGTATCATTTATTAGATGAATAAAATTGACCCTTATGTCTTCTTGTGAAATTAGTCCATATTTACATTGCTCTTGGACACTCTCGAAAGTATTTAGGTAAATTACTAAATTATCATCATCGTTAATATGTTCGCTATTGCTTAATTTTCTTATAACCACACTGTTTGTTGTCATTAAAATTATAAAATTCATCATATAAGCTACTAACAACATTTAAACTAAAGACTCAAGTGTTTCCATTGTTAAATCTTTTACAGAAAAAA
>JAZGFD010000175.1:0-3253 GCA_036479115.1 Saprospiraceae bacterium
GTTATATTATTTACATCCCAACGATCTATTTAATGGTAATACTTGACTGAAAATCGACTGTCTGACAAAATGTTTGCTTTTTATTCAATGCTGTCTTTTTTTTTCAACGCTAAGATTGAGCCCACTCCGGAAACACACAAAATCAAAAAAGTTTCTTTTGGCGATCTTTATATTTTTTTCAATTAGCTGATACTCAGGCATCACCGAATCTCAATAAATGTAAATCTCATCCAAAACAGCTCATTTTGTGAAAAATGTCTGTTTCCAGAGTGGACTCAAGATTGCTGTCGCGCCTTGAAATGGACTCGATGCTTATTTTTTAATCGGACAGCATTAGAAAAAGAATATTTTTATCCAAATTGCCCCTTCCGGAATAGTTACCTATATCTTAAGATGCGTGCTCTAAGGGTTAATCGCATTCCTTTTTATTAATAATAATCAGTGCTGCTATTACGCCCGGTACCCAACCGCAAAGTGTAAGAATAAATGTGATCAAAAAAGACCCGCACCCTTTATCGATTACGGCTAAAGGAGGAAAAATAATAGCAAGGATTACTCTAAATATGTTCATGATGGTTTGTTGTTTCTATTAGAATAACTCCAATTGATACTAATTCATCTCTGACATACGACAAACCAAGAAGGAAAATAGATGAATCAGCAAGAAATGCAATGATTTGAATCATAATACTTATTTAATTCCGTTTTAATACTTATTGAGGTAAAGGAGCTTTAGTTAAAAATGATACCATCTCAATAGTTATCTTTTTTATAATAGTCTTTAGATTATAGGATTAAGATTTCTGGAGATTAAGTCATCATGTTACCTCAACCTTATTTAGTGGTTGAACGAAGATTTTCATTTTTATTGTTAATGAGTTTCGTCCATTCACAATATAGACTTAAAGGCTCTGTCATAAGTATCTTATAATATGGCAGATTTGGTAATAACTGTTAAAACTCTAGAAATACACGCATGAAACTGATCCAATTTGAACAAATTTCAAGAGAAGATATAGAAAAAGAGGCTTTTGATATTGAAACCAATAATAGAAGAGCCCTTTTACTGCAAGACCTGTTAAAAGGTGCAGACAATCTCACCAGTAATCTTCACGAATATGAAGGCATTAATTTTTTACGTCAAATTGATGGAAATATCATCAAATTTGAAGTAGTCAGACAAAAGGCATCATAAATAATTTTTTTTTATTAATGAATGAGTTTTGTTTGTTATTGGTGATTCTACTCTATTTGTCTTGCTCTTCCGATGCCAAGGACATAAAATGCATATCATTTGATACCCGTCAATGTATGGGCGATCCTTGGACTGACTCAGTAGATAGGAATGCTGACGCAATTTCCCAAGCCAATCAATTGCATTCCTATTTTTCCTCAATGAGCATAAGTATAGAAGCGGTAAAAGCTGATCCTAATTATCATGACATAGTGTGTGAAGCATGTTTTATTTGTCCTGAAAATCCACGATATTTAGTCAAAGCCAATATAGATGAAATAATAAAATTGGAAGCTCTTGAATTACTCAATTTTACAAGCATTAACTGTTCACAATTTTGAATGTGGGAAAGTACTGTGTAACTATCCTTTTGATTGTCAATAGTTTATCTGTCTATTGCCAGAACGAATATTATAAAGTAGAATTTGATAAATTTTCCCCTGATGCCAAACAAATGGCACAAATGATGGAAGATAACCCAGCAGATTCTTTCAATGGATTGGCACACAACGGAGAGCAGATTTCTTTTGAGAAATGGGCGGGAGTGCCTATGGTTTTATGGTTTTGGGATATCAATGATGAAATTTGTAGAAACCAGATAGATGGCTTGAATCTAATGCATCAAATATTTGATACAAAAACACATTTCGTTGGATTTATTTATGACAAAAGATCAATATTAGAACAGTTTACGGCTAAGCGAGGAATAGATTTTCCTGTTATCCCCAATAGTTTTAGATTAGGAGAATTAAACTATGGTTCTGAGATGGGACAAGGTCGGCTTTTTTTAATAGACCGTAACGGGATTGTACGAAAAGCCATTCCTCGTGATTTTTTTCTTGATAATAATAATTCTTTTATTCAACTTCGCGGTTTAATTGAGGAGTTGGTGAATGAAGAAGACTAAACCAGATAGAGGTACAATAGCGACCGTATGGTATTTCAGAAATGTTACATCCTTTCGCTGCACAATTTTAAAGTGTTGGTATCGAAGGGCCTCACATGAAGGAGGACTAAATAATATAGAAGAGAGAAACGTTGCAGATTAAACCCAATGTACAAAATCAAAGAAATATATTACACATTACAAGGAGAAGGTCACCATACTGGCCGACCAGCAATATTCTGTCGATTTTCAGGATGTAATCTCTGGACCGGTAGAGAAGGAGATCGCCACAAAGCTATTTGTCAATTTTGTGACACTGACTTTTGGGGAGTGGATGGCGGGAATGGAGGAAGTTATACTGCTGATGAACTGGCATTTAAATGCAAAGAAATATGGCCTAAAAGCGCTGGACTTCCTTTTGTAGTATTCACAGGAGGCGAGCCATTGTTACAGTTAGATAATGAATTATTAAAGAGTTTTAAAAAAGAATTTTTCTATTGTGCTGTAGAGACTAATGGTACAATAGAAGCTCCTGATCTTTTAGATTGGATTTGTATGAGTCCTAAGGCCAATACAGAGATACTCCTTACTACTGGAGATGAAATAAAAATAGTACAACCTCAATTAGGTATTGACCCAATAGACTTTAGTAAGTACAATTACACCCATTTTTATATCCAACCAATGGACAATAAATTTACCCTTGAGAATATTCAATTTTGTATTGATTATTGTAAAAAGAATCCTCAGTGGTCGTTATCGGTACAGACACATAAGATGATTGGAATAAATTAGTGCAGTGTCAAGCTATATAGTGTCTGAACGAAATCACATAACCTCAGACATAACACGTTGAATATCTGATAAATACCTCTTTATTTTTATCATTTTTATTCCATAAAAAAATAGTGAATATTTACTACATATAAAATTATGATATGTGTATTTGGCTGATTGTCAACAGTTGTCTTGATTCTCTAGCAAATTATTCAAAAAAATATTAGACCTTTTATCCATGAAAAAGGGATTAGAACAAATGCAATTCCTTTTTCATTTACTTTTTGAATGGCTCAAAAAGTAACAAAAAACCTTAGTACTCTAAAAATAAAGCATAATACCCTTTAGACTGGTTC
>JAZGFD010000176.1:0-11621 GCA_036479115.1 Saprospiraceae bacterium
GAATCGTTTTGGATGAAATTTACATTTTCAGAGATTCGGTGATGCCTGAGTATCAGCGAGTTGAGAAAAATGTAAAATTCGCCAAAAGGAACTTTTTTGATTTTGTGAGTTTTCGGAGTGGACTCAATAATGATGACTAATCTTTCAAGGTACACTCACCCGATTGATCCTGCTAAAAGGCGATTTAAAACAGAACATTGACTTGGTGTTTCTTTTTCAAACAATGAAAAAATGGCAACTATTCAGAAGAGCGTTTTTGAGGCCTGTCTTCCAGAGAGGTAGGTAGAAAAATAGCTCTTTTTAGCCAAGATGGATACTACCTGAGTAGTTACCTTTCCTCTCTGCCAACTTAAAACAATAAGGTAGAACAACTTAATTAACTCTCCTTTGCTCTTCTTCTGAACTGGTCTGTCTTTTTCTTTTTTCTTTTATTTTATTGCTACCAAAGCTACGGGTATAACTTAACCGTACTGACCTTTCTGAAAAGTGAAAACCACCCCTATATTCAAACCCAATGGATGGATCATCAGCAAATATGTTAATTTTAAATGTGTTTAAAATATCATTTACATTCAGGCTAAGTCTACCATTGTTATTACTTAGTTTTTTCTGAATCCCAATATTTAAAGCCCCAGTTGCTTTGGATTTTACAAATCCATTTATTCCTGAAGAACGGTAATTCCCAGATAGTTCTAAGGTAAAATCTCGCGACAATTTAAACGATTGAACGGAGTTGACTCTATAGCTTTTTTGCTCATTTGTTATAATATCCCCTTCAAACCTTGTTTTATCTTGTTTCCAAAGTACAATAATATTATATTGCATATCCCACCAATCTGTAACTTGTACTGGCAGTGATAATGATGCTGAGACCACCTTAGAAAAATCCAGATTTACCGAACTGTTCACTTGTTTATTACTAACTGGATCAATGAATGGTTGGCCTCTTGAAATGGCCTCATCCTCGAAACTATACTGCAACGAAAAGAGCACTGTGTTAAACCTGTAGGCTGCTTTTACAGCATCTGTTATAGATGGTTGGAGGGCAATATTGCCTGTAAAATATGCATTAGGGTCATGGAAAAAAATAAAAGGTGCTAGTTGGGTAAAGCTAGGGCGATTGATACGGCGGCTATATGAAAATTGTAATTTGTTATTATCCGAAAGGGTCTTAGAAAAATAAAAACTTGGAAATATATCTCCATAAGTACGATCTACAATATCAGGCTCTTGAATAGTGCCAAGATTAGATTCAGTATGTTCATATCGCAATCCAATTTTTATATCTGTATCCTTGTTTAGCTGTAATGTGAGTGCAGCATAGGAAGCTACAATATCCTCATTTAAGGTGTATTCTGCCGTAAAGTCTGGATCATTTACCCATCCTTGAGTTTCTAGCATTTCCAAACTGATGTTGTTGTCAAAAGAAGAAAATGCACCTTTTATTCCTGTTTCAAATATCATTTTTTCTCCTATATGATTGGTGTAATCAGCTTTTCCTACCAAAAATTGAATAGGAGTTTCCTTGCCCACTCTTATTTGTTGTTCTTGTTCTAAAATTCCATTTTCATTATAAAATTTAATATCGTAATCATTGGGCTGATCCTGATGATAAAAAGCATAATCCAAGTCAATATTAAAGGTCTCTTTTTTGGTGAATTGATGTTGAAGATTGATATTGCCAAGATAGTTGTTCCAAAGATTCAATTCACCTATTCGCATATCGAGAGTATTGATAAGAACTCCAGATTCTAAGATGCTTATGTCATTCATAGCATCCATAGTCCAGTCTCTTTGAGACCAAGTACCCAAGAAACCCAATATAGTTTTAGTGCCAATCTGAAGATCTGCACCCAACCTCAAATTGTGATTTACTGTTGAGGTAGGGTCACGGTCACTGATACTGTTTGTTTCGGTCAGATTGCCTTGAAAAACAACTTTTCTGTAATTGGAAAACTTCTGAATAGAGCGATTGTTGGCATATGAATATTCGCCATAAAAATTGATTATTTTCTTGCGGTAGTTGACATTTATACTCCCACCAAATTTTTCATGTATGCCATAACCTGCATTCAGCGAGTAAGAACCATTCACTCCTTCATCTAGGTTTTGCTTGAGTACTATATTAATAAATCCCGCATTGCCTTCGGCATCAAAATTGGCCGGAGGTGTGGTTATCAATTCTATTTTTTCAATATTGTCAGCATTCATTCCCTCCATCATCTGTACTACCGCATCAGTAGACATCCGGCTGATTTTACCGTTGATCATAACCACTACGCCATTTTTGCCAGCCATGGAAATACTGCCATTCAACCTATCTACTATTACCCCAGGTGATCTTTCTAATACTTCCAATACATTGGATCCCGCAGATGTGACACTATTAGCCACATTTACGATCATTCTGTCAATGCTTTGTTCAAACAAAGGTTTTTTGGCTCGTATCTCAACGCCTTCTAGCTCTACTGCATTTACTGCTAAATTAACGCTACCTAAATCATATGGCTCGCCTCCAGAAATATGAATCAACGCCGAAGTATGTTCACTATATCCTATCATTGTAATGGAGATAGTATAAACATCAGGAATGATATTCTTAATAATAAAATTGCCGTCGAGATCAGTGATTTCACCTTTTACAAGTGATTTATTAGTAGGATTTTGTAATAACACATTAGCAAAGGGAAGCGGATTGCCATTTGTATCAAATACATTACCTTTTATACTGGATTGGGCAGAAAATTGGCTGAATATCGCAGTAATACATAGCACGATAGCCAAGAAAGGGATCTTCTTGTACATGTTTCAATTGGTTGTTAAGAATAACAATATAGTTATAAAAATGATAATAATGTTGATCCCTATATTGAAGCCGCATACCACGATGTTACATATTTAGGGAAGTCTGCCTCAGCAATATCTTATGGCGAGAAGGGAGCCTGTGGTTAAAACTCTACTCCTATTCAAAGGATATTTAGCAAGAGGTCTTTTGACTTCTTTACGAAAGCGGCAAGTTGAAATGCAGTTGCTATCATTCTTTGGCAATGATAATGTACTTGTGATGCCTTATAGCCACTATTCCGATAATCATCATTAACAAAGACAGATTTATCAGCCCCCATTCACCCATTGTAGGCACTTTAGGTGTAGCGATTATTGCACATGAGTTATCAGCTAAAACTTCAGGTGTATTGTCACATCCAGATGTTGTTTTGTTATTATTTGTTATGGTCACTGATCCGATTGACCCAGCCAGCAGTTGAGCACTGAAAGCACAACATTGGCTGAGTTTTTCATTGTCTTGGATGATCAGAGAACCACTGCCGCTTACAATTGCTTTGTCTAATGCATTGATATCAGTAAGCATGTTATTGGTCATAATTCTTATTCCGGCTACGGATACCAGGTTATCAAGACCATTGAGGGAAGTGAGCATGGTGGTATTGAGAATGTTCAAATTACCAGTGATCGAGGTAATGTTACTAAATGGTGAAAGATCATTGATATTTCCACCATTTACAGTTATGGATCCGGTGATCGTAGTGCATGATGATACGGTACTTAGTGATGCTTGAGTGGTAAAAGAGTGACTCATAGCACATTGTGTAATACCAGATTGGAAAATTGAACAAAGGGCAAAGAGGATTAAAAGTAGTTGTTTCGTTTTCATATTTAAGAACTTATGCCAAATAAAATAAATCTATTAGCTTCAGGTAGTTCTTAATAAAAGCAAATATAACACATATTTTTTATCAATATATGTACTTTAACAATTTTCTTTATAAAGTAGCAACTAAAGATAGGGTAGTCTCCTTTTCGGAGTGGGCTTAGTATTGAACCTAGCTTGTTTTTCCTTGACGTAGAACATCTCCATCTGGCCCATATTTTTCACCGCGACTTTTGAGGTCAAAATTCCTTTGTGACTACTCAGGTGGGTACTTTTGAGATAAAAAAATATAATTTTTTCGTCAGATGAAGCTCAATTTTTGAAGCATAACATCGCTATGGTGAAAAAAATAGCTGAAATATGGCGGGAAAATGTTTTTTTTAGCCAAAATGACTCCTACCTGAGTAGTCACTTAAAAGACACTTCTTTCATGCAACCTAGGTCCGCCATTTTATCATAACTTACAATTATGTAACTTACGACAAAAAGACTCACGACTCACCGAATACCGACTAAAAGACTAACCGACTAACCGACTAACTAAACATTATATGCTACCAAAAACTACTTTCATTCTTCTTTTCATCACATTTGCCGTTTCAGCATCAGGCATCAGCCAAAACAACCTGATAGAAAAAGGAGATGAATGGAATTATTATGACAAAGGGCTAGCTCCTTCTACTCAATCGGATTTATTATGGTATGACCTCAACTATGATGATGGCAATTGGAAAACAGGGAGAGCACAATTGGGCTACGGGGATAATGATGAAACTACCGTTATAAACCCTGGGATAAGGTCATTGTATGTGAGAAAAACAATGAGCATTGAAAATCCTGAACAATATGAATTACTCCTTATTGATCTCCTTTTTGATGATGGCGCTATAGTATATCTTAATGGGGTAGAGGTGGCCAGAAGAAATATGCCTTCAGGTAATGTCACCTATGAAAGTTATGCAAGTACAGTTGGTGTAGAAAATGGAATATCCCGAATTAGGTTCAAAAGACCTTTATTAAAAGGTGAAAATGTGGTGGCTGTAGAAATTCATCAAGAGAGTGATATGAGTTCTGATTTGAGCTTTGATCTGGGTATGGAGCCGTTTGTGAGCGATCTTGGATTTATCTCAAGTTCACTACCTCTTATTTTTATTAATACTGACAATAGTGCAGATATTATAGACGAACCTAAAGTAGGAGCTACTATGCGAATTATCTATAATGAAGATGGCAGTGAAAACAATGTAAATAGTACTAATTATCATTACAATGGGCGTATAGGTATCGAGTTAAGAGGCCAGTCTTCCTTGGATTTATTTCCTAAAAAGGGTTTCGGAATAGAGACTTGGGATGACATGAATAATGATGACAATGTAGAACTTTTGGGCTTTCCAAAAGAGAGTGACTGGGTCATGCATAGCCCTTATAGCGACAAAACGCTAATACGAAATGTGCTCGCTTATCACTATGGTGGGCAATTGATGAAATATGCCCCTAGAGTGAAATTATGCGAACTGATAATTAATGATGAGTATTACGGTGTAGTGGTATTTACAGAAAAAATAAAACGTGATAAAAATCGAGTAAATATTAGCAAATTAGAACCTGATGAAAACACTGATGACGACCTCACTGGAGGGTACATTCTAAAGTGGGATAAGGGAGAAGATAACGAATTAGCATGGGTATCACCTTACCGACCTATACCACATATTAGCAATGAAACCCGATATCTCTATCACTACCCAAAAGCAAAGAAAATATCTGGATCTCAGAAAACATATATAAAAAACTGGATTACAAATGTAGAAGATGTATTAAAATCAAACAATTATGCCCACCCGATTGAAGGATATAGAAAATATCTAGATGTCAATAGTTTTGTAGATATAATAATTATTAATGAAATATCTCGAAATATTGATGGTTATAGACTTAGTACATTCATGCATAAGGATAAAGATTCTAAAGGAGGTAAACTCTCAATGGGTCCTATTTGGGATTATAATTTGGCCTTTGGAAATGCCAATTATTGTGATGGAGGAAAGACGACAGGATGGGCTCATCAATTTAATAAAGTTTGTCCTGATGACTACTGGGTAAATGCCTTCTGGTGGGACCGATTGCTTAGCGATGATGGCTTTAAGCAACAACTAAAAGATCGATATTTCTTTTTAAGACAAGACATCCTTTCTACAGAAAATGTGATGCATACTGTTGACTCTTTGACCCAACATATGGGGCCAGCCGTGACACGTAATTTTGATAGATGGCAAATTTTAAATCGATATATATGGCCCAATACCTACGTGGGAAGAAATTATAACAATGAGATTATTGAACTTAAAAGATGGCTCACAGCACGTCTGGAATGGCTGGATCAGAATATTAGTGAATTGACCACTGATATAATGGAGATCACTTCTGATGGCCCAATTAATGTGTATCCCAATCCTGCTCATGATGTATTGTATTTTGTGCCAAAAGGAGCTGATCTCTTTAAGAGAATTAGGGTTTACAGCATGGACGGAAGGATGGCAATGGATGTGGTATATAATAGTGTTGTAAGTCTAAAAGGCTTAGATAAAACAGGAGTTTTTATAGTACATGTGGTACATGAAGATGGTAGTGTATACATGCATAAAGTAATGGTAGAATAAGACTGTGGATAAGGCGTCAGGATTCTTTTTATTCATTGAGTAAGATATCTCTCAATACAATACCGACTTGGTTACTATTCAATCCAACATTCATGTTAGGATGGTATAATAACCTGATTAAATCTCTATCGATTCGAGCATATTGAGTTGTTGTGGTCCATTTAGACTGGAAAATACTTTCTTGATACCTTGGAGAATCTTTTCCTAATCCCAATGATTGTGTTAACTCTTCACGTAATAAATGTATCTGCTCAGTGGCATTGGCTCGTATAATATCAACATACATGTGCCCCGAAATAAGTTGATTCTGGCTATTCCAATAGATCGAAAACAACCCCCAATTGGTATCAACAAAATTCATTTGACTTTGAAACATCTCAGCATATTCAGCACCTGTACCAAAAAAGATATAATAGTTAGACTGGAGTGAATCATTTACAATATTCATCCTAAATCCATCTGTAGTTAATTCATTAACTTCAGATATTATGTTTTCTAATTGATTTAACAGCTCTGAATTTGGGCTGCCTCCTATGAATATTCTAAGTTCAGCACCCCATTTGCGCGTAATTTTACTCGCACTGCCAAATTCAAAACCTAAAGCAATGTCTTTAAAATAATCAATAACATTAATTTCATACTCACTTAATTCTGATGAAGGAAAGAAAACCTGCTCATCCTGAGTACATGAAAATCCTAAGACTATAAGAAAAAGAAGCGATAAAAATTTGTTATTCATATTTGTAGCGTTGCAATGAGTTTTTTCTTGCCCATGTCAAACAGGATATATATGGGTCACATATCTGACCATGTTACAAAGCCAAAACGTATTTCATTGAGAAACGTTGCCAAAAGACAATCCGTCGGACAACAAGAAATACTAGACAATGGGGCTGTTGGTAATACGGGCAATGAGAATTCTTTAACAATACAATTCAATGTCAAGGTACAAAAGGTTGATGATTTGGCGGCTTTCTAAATTGTGATTATACTGAACAATTTTCGATAATTAAAATAGGAGCGTCTCTCATTCTATCGGTGTAATTTCAGTTTTTCGTTCTTTTTGCCTCAAAAGGTACATTTCACGATATCGCTTTTTTAACTCGTCGGTTCTTTATGCACTGTACCTCTTTTTTCTCATTTCACCTACTCCAACTACATTCCCTAAATCATCCATATTCACCTACCCTTTTCGGCATAGATTTTGCATTGCATATATCACTTAGGTATAAACTGTTCTAAATCAACTGGTAAGATCATGAGATCTGAAAAGGGAAGAAGAAAAAAAAGGGGTATTTACTTTTTTAGCATATCGGTACATGCGGTACTGATGTGCCTAATAGCTTTTCCATTCCTAATTAATGAACAACAACAAGAAGAGGAATTATTTCAAGGGCTCTTAGTTCAATTTAACGACAATAAAACACAGTTAGTAAGCAGAGTATCTAAGGCAAAAACATCTAAAAACCCTGGTAAAAAAGCAGCAGAAACGAAATTTCTGAAGCCGAAACTTGAGAAGTCTAGAGACAAGAGAGTGATTAAGAAAGCACCTAAAAAGGCATCTGTGAACAAGATACAAGCAGAAAAAAAAGCTCTTAACACAAAGTCTCGAGATGAAACACACACATTGACTGAGAAAAGGCGTGACTTTCTTGTAAAGAACATACGCAACGCTGAACTAGAGAAACGAAAGAGTTTCGAAGATCAGATACAAAAAGCGAATCTGGAAAAAAAAGCCAAGAAAGCGAAGTATGAAAAAATGAAAAACGCCTTTTCTCACCTTTTAAAAAATGCTAATAATGAAACTTCTAATCATCACTCTGATCTTGAGCTATTTGACCAAAATATGGTTACATCAAACGAACGCTCCAAAACAGGAACTTCCGAAAATATTGCCAATCGTAAAGTCATTTTTATCCCGCAGATAAATGATGATTCTCAAAAAGAAGGGCGCGTAGTCATTAACATATGTGTAGACCCTACTGGAAAAGTATTATCAGCTAAATATACCCAAAGAGGATCTACAACAACGGATAACTACCTTGTCAAACTGGCTTTAAAAAATGCAAAACGATATCGATTTTCTCCCAATCATGTGCCTAAGCAATGCGGCAGAGTAAACATTGATTTTGTCGTGAGGTAACTTTATTAAGGCTGATTTTTGTTACTCCTTTTGTTTTACTGCTCTTCCTGGTGTATAAGGAGCCCCTACTTTTACTAACATTAGTTCAATATTAACAACGTCTACTGAGTAAATTTCATTTATCTTTTTCTGAATAGAAACAAATTCTTCTTTAGCTATTGCGTAGTTATCAAGATGCGTTTGTGTAGGTGCAGAAGTAGAATATTTTTGTTCATAATTTAGACCGCCTATTCTCCAATAAGGAGTAGGTGATTGGCCTATATCAAGTTTTCTTTTTATTCTATCGCCACTCATTAATATCTCGATTTTCTTCACCTTCTTTTTAAGATTGATAAGAGCCAAACCCAAATTATCTATTGGTGATTCTGCTAACTTTATGGCCTCTTTGATATGTTTTATTTTATCATTGATTTCAGACATTCTTCTTCTAGTCGTTTGCATTTCTGCTGAGAGTGCTGAAATTTCACGTTGAAATAAGACTTTTGCATCGCGATCAGCAGCTGGAAGCACGGTATTATTCAACGGAATAATGCTAAAGCTTACAGGATCAGTTAATCTATGAGAAACTCCACCTTTGATAATAGACATTTCTACTGTATATATTCCTGGAGCTACAAGTGTACCTTGCTTTTGACCAGCAAATGGATTGTAAAATGATGGCTCTCTGAGATTAATAGGTTCTTTAGGAGAATACCTCATCTCCCAGTTAAATCTTTGGAGGCCTTTTGTTGGTTTTTTATTCACCTTTTTTATAACTACTCCATCGCTATTCTTAATGGTAAAAATAAGCTCTTGTGCTATTTCCTCTCCTTCCGCTACTAGGTTTTCATAACTGGGATACGGTGTATTTTTTCCTTCTTTTATAAGATTTTTTTCTCTTTTTTGCCTCTTTTCTTTTAAGGATTCAAATTTATTTTTATAATAGTAAGTGAAAATAACTTCAGGCCCAAGATTATCAGCTGTATAGTAGCTGTCACCTTGAAACGCCTTTCCTGGCAATCCCAATGGTGTACTTTTCTCCCACATTATGGCTTCCCTGATTGGAAAGATAACGGCCGTCTGATTACTTTTCACTTTTCTTAGTGAGGTGTAATCATCCATGATATAAAATCCTCTACCAAAAGTAGCCAATATCAAGTCTTCTTCCCCTTGATGGATTGTCATATCTCTTACTGCAATAGTAGGCAATCCGCTACCTAGTTTTTGCCAATTTTTACCACCATTCATAGATACAAAAGCTCCAAACTCAGTACCGCAAAAAATGAGATTAGGGTCTACATGGTCTTCCTCAATTGTATAAGCACTTCCTCTTTGAGGTAAGTCAGTACTTATATTTTCCCAACTTTTTCCTTTGTTTTTCGATTTAAAAATATAAGGTTTAAAATCTCCAAACTTGTGATGATTTATAATCGCATATATCACATCGGCATTATGTTGAGAAAGGTATACACTATTGATATATGATTGTTTTGGCGCTCCTGATATATCTCCTGCTTTGCGCCAAGATTGACCACCATTTTCTGTAATTTGTATCTGTCCATCATCAGTACCAATAGCGATGAGATTAGGGTCAACAGGTGATTCTGACAGTGCGACAATAGTACCATAAGGTGATGTAGATCCATTTTTAGCCACGGCATCTATACTCACTACTCGGTCAAACACTTTTAGTTTATTTCTATCTAGCTGTCGGGTGAGATCATCACTCATCACTTGCCAACTGTTACCATAGTCATCACTACGAAATACTTTATTAGCAGCAAAATATAATCTTCCTTTTTCGTGAATACTCACTGCCAGAGGTGCGTCCCAGTTCCATCTATAAGCATTTTCATCCTTGCGTGGTTTAGGTTGTATCCCTAATTCTTCTCCACTTTTTCTATCGTATCTTACCAGTACGCCATATTGAGATTGGGCATATATTATATCGGGGTTAAAAGGATCTATTTGGGATTCAAATCCGTCGCCTCCATGTGTCATATACCAATCTTGGTTAGTGATACCATGATCTGTAATTACTCTAGATGGGCCGCCCATGCTAAAGTTATCTTGCGTGCCGCCATATACATTATAAAAAGGCTTTGCATTGTCTACTGCTACTTTGTAAAATTGAGTAATCGGAAGATTCTGTTTAAAATCCCAATGCTTGCCTTTATCGAATGTCTCGTATATGCCTCCATCACATCCTACCAGCAGATGACTGTTATTATTGGGATTGATCCAAATGCAATGGTTGTCTACATGTTTGGTATCTTCTCCTACATTTTTAAATGTTTTACCACCGTCATGGGTCACTTGCATCCATGTATCCATAGAGTACACAGTATTAGGATCTACTGGGTCGGCTATAATCTCTTGATAATAATTACCACTGGTAGAATGATCACTTTGTTTTTGCCAACTGGTACCTCTATTTGTGGATTTAAAAAAACCTCCTTTGTCATTGGCAGCTTCTACTATTGCATAAATGATTTCTGGGTCAGCAGGTGATATGCTAAGACCTATTCTACCCAACTCAGTGGTAGGTAGGCCATTTTGGATTTTGGCCCACGTATTACCACCATCTGTGCTTTTATGAAGCCCTGAACCAGGCCCGCTACTTACATAAGTATATACGTGCCTTCTCCTTTGGTAAGTAGAAGCATACAATATATTTGGATCTTTGGGGTCCATCACTACTTCATTCACACCTGTATGCTCGTCTATTGTTAATATGGCTTTCCATGATTTTCCGCCATTGGTGGTTTTGTACAGGCCTCTTTTGCCTCCTTTATTCCATAGCGGTCCTAGAGCCGCGACGTATACTATATTAGAATTATTAGGATGTACTACTATATTGCCAATGTGCTCTGAACTTTTCAATCCCATATTCTTCCATGTGGCGCCACCATCTTCTGATTTGTACACGCCATCACCATATGCTACTGATCTTTGTCCATTATTTTCTCCTGTTCCTACCCACAGTACATTGGTATTATTAGGATCCATAGTGATACAACCTATAGAATATGAGTTTTGACTATCAAATAAAGGAGTATAAGTAACACCTGCATTTACAGTTTTCCATACGCCTCCTGATGCCACTGCTACATAATACTCAAATGGATTATTGGGATTGACTGCAAAATCTGATACTCGTCCAGAAGTT
>JAZGFD010000177.1:0-19159 GCA_036479115.1 Saprospiraceae bacterium
CAGTAGATATGGCGAGTATTTTTAACAAAGAGCAGGTTCAAAAGATGCCAAAGTTACCCGTCAATTTGTCCTTGACAGAGTACTAGTGTTCTGTCAAGTGTTAAATGATGGGTTGGCATTGCGCATAATTTGATCCTGAACGAGGCAAAAAACGCAGTCATAGCAGTAGATATGGCGAGTATTTTTAACAAAGAGCAGGTTCAAAAGATGCCAAAGTTACCCGTCAATTTGTCCTTGACAGAGTACTAGTTATTTAATAAGTGAAAGAATACTAATTATTTCCCTGAAAAAATTTTAGCACCTCCAAATTCACGTAGTATGGAGCCTCCAAATTTGGATAATGGCCTATATTATCTAATAAAACACAATCGGGATTTGGAATTAGTTCTTTGTATCGTTCTACCATATGTATTCCTGATATAGGGTCTTTGGGCCCATTGACTAACCTTATTGAGACATCAGTATGTATCAATGCATTGACCCACCTTTCCCTGTTATTTTTTCGGTCGTTTATATAATTGATTGTTCGATGAAATACACGCTTTCCGTTTTTATGGTTAATAATGGTCCAGTATGCGTCTATTTCTTCTTCTTTTGGTGGTGTGGATGGGCCAAAAATTTGTCTTAATGTTTTGCCAAAAGCATTTTTACCAAATGCCATATTTGCCCATTTCCCTACAGGACTCAAAAGAATTTTTTGTATAGGGCGTGCTTGGTGCGTTTCAGGAAAGAGCCCACCATTGAGTAGAACTATCTTTTTAAATTTTGGAAGATTTGGATTTTCAATTCTCCTAGCAAGCAACTCTTGCACTACGCTTACTGCATAATCGTGAGCTACTACGAAGCACTCTTCTATTCCTTTTTTATAGAGGATGTACTCTGTAATGTCGGCTTGTTCTTCGAGTGTATAGTCGTAGGGATAAGGTTTGTCAGAGTACCCAAATCCCAAGTAGTCAAAGGCGATAAGATGAAAGAATTTATGTAATTCAGGCCACATCTTGTGCCAATCGTAGGACGATGTGGGAAAGCCATGGCTGAATAAAATAATTGGTTTTTCTGGGTTGGGATATTCTTTTACAAAAATCTTTTTACCCTCAAAATTAATATTCTCGCCATCCTTGTACCAGATTCTGTAATCCATAAATAGCTATAAAATGCTCTGCAAGATATTAGTTTTAACAAAAACTTACAAGATTAATTCACAAAGAAAATATTTCGATTATTCAAAATAATCGCTATCGATATAAATTGAATAATTCAAATATAGAACTCTTGTAAATTCCTTCAAAATACTAATCATGAAGTGTAGTATTTAGAGCACTAATGCTGTTGTAAAGTGGTATATAAGGGGCGATTTGAAATATTTCAACCTAACCTGTGCTGAGAAATTACTCCATGCGACGAGGCACAGAACAAGCATTTAGTCCGCTAAAATTGACGACTCTCTTCTGCTTTCGCGATTCATTCACTTGTAAATTACACCTTCACCCGTCAGAATCTCTTATTCATGCATTGATCAGGAACAAAAATTTTTATCAATCCTTACCCATCATTTATCACTTGACACAGCACGAATGAAATGAATTCATTTAAGGAAGATTTTTTAAAAAGAAATTGATTTGATTTTCACCCATAATCTTTCTAATATCTACTACATTGATATTAGCATCTATCATGGCCTGAGTCAGAATACTCACATGAGCCGCATCAAAATAAGTAGTAGTGCCACCGTCCCAATCTGACCCAAGTGCTAAATGATCAGCACTTACAAGATCAATGGCATACTTCATGGCTTTTACTATATTCTCAACTTCAGGCCCGCCTACTGCTTCATCCCAGAACCCAATACCTATTAAGCCTCCTCCTTCGGCTATCTGCCTCATATGAGTATCACTAAGATTTCTAGGAGAATCATATGTGCCTTTTATACCTGTGTGAGATACTACTACAGGACGAGTAGTTAATGTGAGTATATCGTCTATTAATTTGGGTGAAGCATGGGCAATGTCAACAGTGATATTCATTTGATTCATCTTTATTATTACTTCTTTCCCAAAATCTGTTAATCCATATTGCTCTACCCCTGCACTGCTGCCTCCTACCTGATTATCAAAAAAGTGAACAGGTCCCATCATTCTGTACCCTGCATCAAATAGTCTTTGTAAGTTTTCGATTTTACCTTCCAAAGCATGTAATCCTTCTATTGAGAGTATACCACCTAAAAGTTTCTTGTTGTTTTTTCTGTCTTTAAGCAAATTTTTCAACGCTACACTATTGGTAATCACCTTTAGTTCTCCATTTGATTTTTTTGCAGCTTCATACAGCTTTTTACTTTGATACAACGCCCTTTCACACAGGCTACTCCATGTATTTATAGGCCACCTGTTAGCTATTGCCAATGTTGATATAATATCAGTATCTCCGGTATTGCTTTCGTAATTAATGCCCTTGGGTACTTTAATTACAGCATCAAATACTTGTAAGGTAAAATTGCCTTTTTGGAGTCTTCTAATATCAGTATGTCCATGGTTATTTTGTTTATTAATATTCCTATCCCACAGCAAGACATCAGAATGCAAATCTGCTACAATTAAGCTTTTATGAAGTGCTATTGCATCATTTCTTATGTTATAATCTTCATCATTTATATGAAGACATACATTCATGCTCTTTTCTGTGATAATGGCTGCTTTAAAGAATAAGATGTAAAGGCCTATCAGTATCAGGCTGGATATGGCAATGATAATTTTTTTTCTCAATGTTGTAATATTATGAATACTGTAACTACTCAGGTGGTGTGCTTTTGCGATCTGTCTGCCGATCAGGCAGGTAAAAAATTGATCTTTTATTCCTAGACAAAGACTTTTTGTGTTTTAATAGCAGTGCTATTACTACCTTATTTTATGTGTTAGTGAATCTCGATTATGTTGCCACATCTTCGATTTGAGACATAAATTGTCGAAGTATAGAGATAAAAGAGCTTTTTTTGGCCAAAATTGAGCCCACTCCGGAAACACACAAAATAAAAAAAGTTTCTTTTGGCGATCTTTATATTTTTTTCAATTAGCTGATACTCAGGCATCACCGAATCTCAATAAATGTAAATCACATCCAAAACAACTCATTTTGTGAAAAATGTCTGTTTCCGGATTGGACTCAAAATTGATACCACCTGTTTAGTTACTAAATACTAAGTTATTTTATTGTTCTTATATATGTTAGTATCCTAATCTTTTTTTTAAAAAAAGAATGAATGAAAATAGGTTGCTTAAAACAAAGATCATAACACTTATGCCTAAAGCAATAAACCACATTACTATTTGTGTATCTAGCTTAAAATTGGTAGCCATAGACTTTCCGATAGGCATGGAAGTAAAATGGCAAATATAGATTGTAACTATTAACCTTAGAAATGTAAAAATCAGAAGAAACCAATTGACTAGTGATGGACTGGGATAATACCTAAATATAAATTGTCCCAAACCAAAAAAAAAGAGCACAGTCGCTGTAAAAATACTAATGTTAAAGCCACTTGTGATAAAGTCAGTATTGTGGAGATAGATCACTATTTTTTTACTAAAGGAATAACCTAAACACAGTGATAAAAATGCTAAAAAGAAGAAACATTGCCATATTTTAATTACCATTTGAGCTTTTTTTTATTCGTAATTCCACAGATCCGTACTTTTGAAATAAAAATTATTATTATTTGTCAGAACAAAACTCATTTTTTAAATCATAATAGAGTTATGGCGAAAAATATAGATGTAATATGACAGAAAAAGAACTTTTTTCCCAAATTGGCTCAATCTAAATAGTGTCTGAACAGAAACTGTCGAATTTTATGAAATAGAATATTTTGGATGAGAATTTAGTTTTTTGATATTCGGTGATACATGAGTATCAGCGAGTTGAAAAAAACAAAAATATAGCCAAAAGAACTATTTCTAATTTTGATGAGTTTTCGTTTAGACACTAATTAGTTACTTTTATTCAATTAATATCCCCATTTTCCCCATTTGGTAATCTCTTATTGCTTGAAGAATTTCAGTTTGAGTATTCATAACAAATGGCCCATGAGACACTACTTTTTCATTGATTGGGATTCCTGCTAAAATGAGCATTTTCCCTTTTTCTTTCGCTTCGATATGGATTTGATCTCCATCTTTTTCAAATACTAACATTCTACTGGTGCCTGTATTGACACCATTTATTTTGGATAAACCATCGAGTTGATAAATCACTACGTTATGTTCTTTTGCAAATGGAATAGAAATTTCTCCCTTGTTATCATGCTTTAATGTAAATGCACTTATATCTGTAAGAGAATCAACTGGGCCTTCTATATTTTCAAAGGAGCCAGATATTACATTCAGCTTTATTCCATTTCTCTCTACCACGGGTATTTCATCTTTTTGAAATCCTTGGTATTTGGATTGATTCATCTTCATCGAAGAAGGAAGATGAATCCACAATTGAATGATTTCTAGTTGCCCCCCTTGCCTTATGAATTCTTTGGACGCGCCTTCGCTATGCACTATTCCTTTTGCAGCTGTCATCCATTGCACACCGCCCTTGCTGATTCGCTGATCATATCCTCGTGAATCTTTATGATGTAATTCGCCATCAAAAATAAATGTAACTGTTTCAAATCCTCTGTGTGGGTGAGCGCCTATATCCATGACATTCTTCCTCATGATAGCAGCGGATTGATAAAAGAAGGAACAACAACTCGGTGTGTGCTTTTTTTATTAACAAAAATACGATTGAACAATACCAACATGTCGAACCACGGGATTTTTTACGAAAACGAAATTTGAGAAAAACTCCTGAAATCTCAAATGCTGTTGGATAGCACTACATATTCGCAAATTTCGCCAAAGATAATTTGTTATGGAATGCGTATTTTTGAGATCTAGGAAATAATATTTTATGAAAGTACAGAATGGTATAAATAAAATTTTAGTTGCTAATCGTGGAGAGATATCCATCAGGGTATTTAGAGCTGCGTCAGAACTTAACATTAAAACCGTTGCCATTTACACCCATGAAGATCGATTTTCTCTGCATAGGTACAAAGCTGATCAGGCATTTCAGGTAGGAGCAGATGATGATCCACTCAAGCCATATCTGAACATAGCAGGGATCATTGAGGTTGCCACCGAGCACAATGTGGACGCAATACATCCTGGTTATGGCTTTCTTTCAGAAAATCCTGATTTTGCCAGAGCGTGCAGAGATGTTGGTATAATTTGGATAGGACCTTCCCCTGAAGTCATGGAATCATTAGGCGATAAATTAAGTAGTAAAACCATCGCTAAAAGCGTCAATGTACCCATAGTAGAGGCATCTGCTGAAGCAACAAATGATAAGAATACGGTGGGAGCATTTGCTGATGAAATTGGATTTCCTGTGATGATCAAAGCTGCTACTGGTGGTGGGGGAAGAGGAATGCGAGTGGTACGAAAAAAGTCTGAGTTTGAGCAGGCTTTTTCTGAAGCTAGCCGTGAAGCCAAAACTGCTTTTGGAGATGATAGGGTGTTTGTCGAAAAGTATATCGATAATCCCAAACATATAGAAGTACAAATACTAGGAGACAGTCACGGAAATATTGTTCATTTATTTGAAAGAGATTGTTCTGTACAGCGTAGATTTCAGAAAGTTGTTGAGGTTGCTCCAAGTCTAAACTTGGATCAAAAAACAAAAGATAAGTTATATAAATATGCTTTAGATATTTGTAAATCAGTAGGTTATGAAAATGCAGGAACGGTAGAATTTCTTGTTGATAATAAAGAAAACATTTATTTTATAGAAGTTAATACTCGTATACAAGTAGAACATACCATTACTGAAGTGATTACAGGCATCGATTTGGTAAGAGCGCAAATACTCATCGCAGGAGGCGAGAATATTCTGGACGAGTTACTCAGTATTGGCAAGCAGGAAGACATTACTTCTAGAGGATTTGCTATCCAATGTAGGATAACTACAGAAAACCCCCAAAATGGATTTAAACCTGATTATGGCCGTCTTGTGGCTTATCGCAGTGCGGGTGGTTTTGGTATAAGGCTGGATGCCGGGAATGCCTATGCGGGAGCTAATATTTCTCCTTTCTTTGACAGCATGTTGGTGAAAGTCACAGCATGGGGACATCGGATTGAGGATTGTGCAGATCGGTTACATAGAGCCTTGCGAGAATTCCGAATAAGGGGGGTTAATAGCAACATTGCTTTTCTTCTTCTAATACTAAAAGATGAAAATTTCCGTAATGGAAATATTACAGTTAACTATATACAGAACCACCCAGAATTACTCATTTCTCCCCCATGGAAAGATAGGGGGACAAGGATATTAAGATATCTTGCTAATGTTATCGTAAACGGAAACGGGGACGTTAAAAAAATAGATGAAAATATAGTTTTAAGAACACCTAGAGTGCCCATCACAACAAAAGAATTCTCCGCAGTGGGAACAAAAGATATACTGAATGAGAAGGGTAGGGATGGCCTGATGCAATGGGTACATGATCAAAAGAAAATACTATACACTGATACAACCTTTAGAGATGCACATCAATCTTTATTGGCCACGAGAATGCGAACTTTTGATTTAGAAAATGTAGCATCATCATTCTCGAAAAGTCATGGAAATGACCTTTTTTCGATGGAAATATGGGGAGGTGCAACCTTTGATGTATGTATGCGTTTTCTGAAAGAATCACCTTGGAAACGGTTGTCAAAATTAAGAAGTGCGATGCCTAATGTGCTCCTTCAAATGTTGTTAAGGGGATCAAATGGTGTAGGGTATAAGGCATATCCTGACAATGTAATACATGCATTTATTATAGAATCCGCTAAGACTGGCATTGATGTATTTAGGGTATTTGATTCTTTGAATTGGATAGAAGGAATGCGGATGTCAATTGAGATTATCAACAAAGAAACCAATGCTATCGCTGAGGCATGTGTATGTTATACGGGTGATGTATTGGCAAAAGGTAATAATCGGTTTGGGCTCAGTTACTATACTGATATAGCCAAAAGATTAGAAGATTCAGGGGCACATATGATTGCTATAAAAGACATGGCAGGATTGCTCAAACCATACGCCGCAGAACTACTGGTGAGTGGTTTAAAGGAAGCCGTGGATTTGCCGATTCATCTCCATACACATGACACTTCTTCTATTCAGTCTACTACTTATCTCAAGGCTATTGAGAGTGGTGTCGATATTGTAGATGTTGCCATCAGTTCGATGTCTGGACTTACGTCACAACCTAATTTTAACAGTATAGTGGCCATGATGCAAGGGCATGAAAGAGAAAATAACATTGACCTTAAATCTCTAAACAAATATTCTGATTATTGGGAAAACGTGAGGACATACTATTATCCATTTGAGACAGAACTGAAAGCGGGTACAGCGGAGGTGTATGAGCATGAGATACCTGGAGGGCAGTATTCTAACCTTCGCCCACAAGCAAGGGGACTAGGATTAGAAGATCAATTTGATACGATCAAAAAGAATTATAAAGCGGTAAATGATTTACTCGGAGGGATTGTAAAAGTGACCCCTTCAAGCAAGGTAGTAGGCGACATGGCGATGTTTCTTACTTCTAATAAATATACTGTTGAAGACATTTTAGAAAAAGGAGATAAAATTGACTTTCCAGATAGCTTCAAATCCCTTATGAGAGGCGATCTTGGGCAGTGGAGCAGTAAATGGCCACATGATCTGCAAAAAATTGTACTCAAACAAGAGAAGCCCTATACCAGTAGGCCAAATACAAAGTTGAAAGAAGTATCTCTCGAAACAGAATTTAAAAAATTCAAAACTACCCACGAAGGCCTGAACTCTTATGAAGATTTCCTTTCGAGCTTATTGTATCCACAAGTATTTGAGCAGTATTATAATCATTGGTTAACTTATGGTGATGTGAGTAATATTCCTACAAAGGCTTTCTTTTTTGGTATAAAAAAACGAGAAGAAATCACGGTTTCTATAGCTAAAGGAAAGAATATTATTATTGAGTATATGAATTTGAATGAACCAGATGAAAAGGGCAATAAATTGGTCTTATTCAGAATCAATGGTGACGTAAGAGGCATCACAGTAAAAGACAAAGAACTAGGTAATAAAGTCAAAGAAGCGATCAAAGCGGTTAGGCCAAATGAGATAGGGTCTCCATTACAGGGTAGCCTTTCTAAGATACTGGTGAAGGAGGGTGACAGAGTAAAACAAAATGATCAGCTTTTCACTATTGAGGCCATGAAAATGGAAAGTACTATTACTGCACCATTAGGAGGTAAGGTGACGAAAATATACTTAGCAGAGAAGACTTTGGTTTCACAAGACGACATGGTTCTTGAGATAGAAGAAGAGTAAATGAAGGATTAATATATTTGTCATTATTCAGGTAGAATCAAATTGGGCTAAAAAAGCTCATTTATACTTTGGTATGTTATATCTCAAATCGAAGATGTGGCAACATAATCGAGATGCACACACACACACACACACACACACACATAAAATAAGTTAGAAATGGCACTGTTATTAATATAAAAATAGGTTGTGTCTATTAATAAAATAGTATTTTTCACCTGCCTGTTTGGTAGGCAGGTCTCAAAAGCACACCACCTCCGTAGTTACATATATTTTTAACCAAATTCAAATTTGTGTATTCTCATAAAGGCCTTTGATCTCAGCATTACAGACTTCAATAAAAATATCAGCCATTAGGTCGGTGACATCATTAAAAAATGCCTTCCCTCTCTCCGCTGTTGCTTGATTTGGATTGCCAATACCTGTATCTGGACTTGCTTTTGACCATTGCCTTTCTGCCCAAAGATGACCATCTCGAATTGCTTTAATTTTGGATTTATTTTCAGTTCCCTCTCCCCATTCTTTTCTAGGCAAAACAAGATCAGGTCTAAAGTGCAAAATAAGACTGGTCTCCATTTCATCAGCGTGGTCACCTTCTTCTTCAAAGTATTTATTGCGATCCATGACTTTAAACCAAGAAGTAAGACAGATAAACATTTTTGGGTATCTCAGCCCGATTTCTCTTATAAGAGGTTTAAAATCGTTGCCGCCGTGACTATTGAGTATCAGAAGTTTATTGAGTCCTTGTCTATTCAATGTAGCTACTACATCATCTAAAATAGCCAATTGGGTAGAAGGGTTAAGATTCATGTCGAGGTAGATATCACTTTGTCCTGTATTTACACCAAAAGGAATAGTGGGCATTACTGTGATTTTCCCTCCTTTATCCCAAGCTTTACGTGCCGATTCGGCTGCTATGTGATTGGCTTCGTAAATGTCAGTGCCGTAGGGCAAATGATAATTATGCGCTTCCGTCGCTCCCCATGGCAATACGGCCAAATCGAACCTGAATTTTTTCAACGTTTTCCAGTTGGATTCTGCAAGAATATATGGTCTCATTTTATACTTTTTTTGCAACTTATCAGGTAGTGTGTAGCTGTAAAGAGTCTTTTTTTGTCAAAATAGATACTACCTGAGTTGTTTCATTTACATGTTACTCCTCTGGCGGGTGCTTTTGAGATAAAAATTTGGTATTTTTTTTGCCAGATAAAGCCCATTTATTGAGGCCTAGCAGAGCTATCACAAACAAAATAACTGAAATATGGTAGAAATAAGATTTTTTTTATTGAAAATTAGCACCACCTGAGTAGCGTTGTCTCAAGCAGCTACACCTTTTTCTCCATTAAGCTTTTGGAGTAATAGCAATTCTATGTTATTTAAAGAATTGTACAATTGTTTATATGAATCAATAACAAAGTATTGTGCTTGCAGTTTGTCTTTAATGTAAGGGGTTTCTAATATTTCATCAATATCAAAAATTTTGTGAATGGGCTTGTCTGAAACAGAATAAACTGATTCTTCTGATGAAGACAAGATACCCGCACCATATATTTTTAATTGATTTTCTTCTTTTATCAACCCAAATTCTACTGTATACCAATACAGTCTTGCTAAATATTCTACAGCGATCTCATTTTCAATATATTGTAAGGATAACTTACTCAATCCTTCTAAAAATTTACAAAAATAAGAGTCACTCAGGAGAGGAACATGTCCGAAAACATCATGAAACATATCTGGTTCTTCTAAATATTCTAACTCATCCATAGTCCTAAGCCATGTAGTAGCAGGAAATTGTTTATCAGAAAGTAACTGAAAAAAAGGCTTGTTGTCAATTAGTCCCGGAACTACATATATTTTCCAGCCTGTGGCCAATGTCAATTGAGAATTTATTGTTTCAAAATTGGGAACTCTATCAGCTTCAAACTTGCATTTTTTTACGCCTTCTAGATATGCTTTTGAGGCAAGATTTGAAATTAATTTAATTTGCTTAGAAAATAGTAGATTCCACACTTTGTGATCTTCTGAGGTGTAGTTCGAATAGTCTTGCGCCATGACTTTTTTTGATATGCGTAACAATAATTGTTATGACAAATATATAAATATTCTGAATATTTAATAATGTAGTTACACGGAGACTAAGAGAAAATGGATATTCCAAGTTAATCTATGAAATTAGCAGAAATCCTATTGATTATTCTCATGAGAGTGTCATAATCATCATCAGCAAGGCCTTGCCATCCTTTATTTCTAGTCTCTTGGATAAACGGGGTGGCTTTTTTTACAATGGCTTGTCCTTTTTTTGTAAGATTAATTTTGAATCTACGCCTATCACCTGCAAATGGTTCTCTTGTTGTCAATCCCTTTTTACATAAAAGATCAATGATGCGGGATACTGTGGGAGCATCCTTATAGGAAGATTCCCCTAATTTGGTTTGAGATTGTCCATTTTCTAAATTTAATTTTGACAATATGACCCATTGCTCTGGAGTGATCTCAATGCCATTGTTCTTAAATTTTCTGGCCAAATCAATTTTGATTAATTTGGCAGTACGATCTAAATATTCACCATAACTGTTCATTCCTTAAATCCTTTCGTTTAACCAAAATTAATTGTTTTTTTTTCAAATCAGTTTTCCTTATAATTTATGAGTGCACATCAGATTGTTGCAATTTATCTCAGAGAGGTATCATTATGTGTACTGTATGATGAAAAACAGCTGGCTTTGATGAAATTTATGTCACTAAAAATAGTGACAAATCGACCATTTGATATGCAGCTAAGTCTTACAATCTATAGCTATTTGGCCTAGAATCATTTATAACTATTCTGGGGGGAGTTTTGAGGTAAAAAATTGTTATTTTATTTGCCAGAAAAGACTCATATTTTATGGCATAGCAGAGTTATACGAAAAAAATAATTGATATATGGTAGAAAAAGAACTTTTTTCCCAAAATTGAGCCCACTCCGTAAACAGAAGATTTTCATAAAAAGAAACTTTTTTGATTTTTTGTGTTTCCGGAGTGGACTCAATATTGGTTCCCCGGAAGTAGGTATCATTCTTAACAAAGAAAAGGAAATTTTTACATTTCCATAAGAGTATTATAGTAGACCTTTTCAGTTACATCAAACCAAGGTTTTACCTTTTTTCTAAATGCATTAAAACTTTGGTACACTTTACTGGCTACCTCATCACTACCTACTAATTCTTTTACAACTTCGTCACTGTATTTTTTCAGAGTTTGCATGACTTCTAAGGGAAATTGTTTGATCTGTACTCCTTCCTCTACCATTTTTTGAAGATATTCAGCATTTTTTGTATCAAATTCAGCTACTACCCATGCATGGGCTCTTAATGAAGCGGTATATAATATCTCACGAAGGTCAGAAGGCAGTGAATCATAAGCCTCTTTGTTGACAAAGAACTCGAGTTCCGTACCGCTCTCATGCCATCCTGGCGCGTAGTAATATTTAGCTGCTTTATTTAAGCCGAGCAGATAATCATGATAAGGCCCTATCCATTCTACAGCATCTATTACACCTCTTTCTAGATTGGTATACAATTCTCCTGGGGCAACAACAATAGCGGCTCCACCGGCTTTAACCAAAGCTTTTCCTGCAATTCCTGGGATCCTCATTTTTAAGCCTTGCAAGTCATCTGCTGAATTGATCTCTTTATTAAACCAACCTCCCATTTGCATGCCTGTATTACCTGCTAAAAGTGGCACGAGGTTAAAGGGCTCGTATACTTCTTTCCATAGCTGATACCCTTCTCCATCACCTCCTAGCATCCATGCTTGTGTCTGTTGCGCATTCATACCAAAGGGGATAGAACTAAAAAATGTAGCTGCTGGTGTTATTCCTTGCCAATAATAGGATGCACCTGATCCCATCTCGGTAGTACCTACTGAGGTGTTATAAAATGCCTCTAATCCAGGAGCCAATTCTCCAGAACCAAAAACCTTGATATTTAACCTCCCAGCTGACATTTTACTTACCCATTCAGATAGTAGATTAGCAGATTCACCAAGTACAGGGAAATTTTTTCCCCAAACAGTTGTCATGCGCCAATCGAAGGTTTTATTCATATTAATATTTACAACGGGTACTTCAGAATCATGATGACAGCTACTGAGGATAGATGATCCCACGGCTAGTCCAGTTACTACTCCTACACCTTTTTGAATAAAATCTTTTCTTTTCATTTTAAATATTCTAATGAATCAAATAAATCAGATTTGGAAATAAAATGATCATACATATCAATATTACTTGGATGATAATGAATGGAACAATGCCTTTGTACAAGTGCTGTGTGGTAATACCTTGTGGGGCCACTCCTTTGAGATAGAATAGTGAGAATCCAAATGGTGGTGTTAAAAATGACGTTTGAAGATTGAGTGCCAACAAGACAGCTACCCATAGCATATCTACTTCATATATATTAAAAATGGGAGTAATTACTGGTATGAATATGAAAATAATCTCAATGAAATCTATAAAAAATCCACAAATAAAAATGACAATCATCACTAAGGCTAAAAATGTCATGGCTGAAAGGTCGGCCTGTTGTATCAAATGTATCAAATAGTCATCTCCCCCTAAAGATCTAAATACTAAGGTAAATGTAGTGGCTCCCAATAAAATTAAAAATACCATTGATGTGAGCTGCATCGTCTGCCGCATCACTGAATTTAATATTTTTAGATTGAGCTTTTTTTCTAAAAGTGTCAATAATGTAGCGCCCATAGCACCTACAGCAGCCGCTTCGGTAGGAGATGCAATACCTAAAAGTATAGAACCTAGTACAGCAACAATAAGGAGCATTGGCAAGAAAAAAGCTTTGAAAACTCTCTTTGCATATCCTTTGCCACGTAAGGCATTTATTTCTTCATGAGAAATTGCAGGTGCCCAGTGGGGCTTCATTTTGCTGATAACCAAAATATAAATGATGTAGCCTATCACGAGAAATAACCCAGGAATAATGGCAGCTTTAAAAATGGTGCCTACATCTACCTGTGCCACTCCTCGGGAATTTGCCCCTATCTGATCAGCCAGTAATATTAACACCACAGAAGGGGGTATTATCTGTCCTAAAGTACCCGAAGATGCAATCACTCCTGTAGCCAATTCTGGCTTGTATCCTTTTTTTAACATCACAGGTAGACTAATTACCCCCATTGTCACAACTGTGGCTCCTACTATACCTGTTGAGGCAGCCAATAGGCTTCCTACGATCACAACGGAAATAGCCAATCCTCCATTCATTTTACCAAAAAGAATAGACATTGTCTCTAATAGATTTTCTGCTAATCCTGATTTTTCGAGCATTATGCCCATGTATATGAATAAAGGAACTGCAATAAGCATGGTATTGTTAATGGTGCCCATAAATCGAGAGGGCAACAAATAGAAGTCCTGAAACTTCATCACATCAGGAAAAAATAAGCATATTATTATTGCAAATAGGGTAGAAGCACCTCCTAATGTCAAGGCAACAGGATAGCCCTTGAGGATAAGTGCAAAAATAAGAAGGAATAATATAATGGCTAATATGCCCATGATCTACTCACTTTTGTATTCTTTCATAATAATAAGCACTGATCTCAATATCAATGCAATACCTTGCATGAGAAGGAAAACAAAGCCGAACACGAAGCAAAATTTCAAAATATAAAGTGCAGGAAGTCCTCCTGCTTGTGCTGAACTTTCTCTAAAACCAAAAGAAAAAGAAGCGTATTTCCAACAAGAAAGTATCGCGACCAGACACCAGGGAATGAGAAAAAACAATCCTCCTAAAAGATTTACCCATGCTTTTTTTACTGGTGTCTTTCCTTCATAAAAGATATCCACCCTTACATGTTTGTCATGCTTTAATGTATATCCTGAACCAAATAAAAAAGAAAGGGCAAACAAGTAAATCTCTATTTCAGTAATCCATATAAATGAAAAACTCAAAATATAGCGTAACAATACGTCAATGAAGATTACCAAAACCAATAAGGTAGTAGTCCAAGCAAAAATGCGCCCTATTTTTTCATTAACAGAATCAAATATGTAAATTATTTTTTTCAACACTATAGGAAATCTAATTGCCAAATGTAAAATAAAGATTGACTTAAATAACGAATGTTAGAGAAAGAATAAAGATTTTTCAGCTATTATCAATACTTGAATCTGAGGTCAAAAAAAATTAAAAATATCGGATGATATGAATTAGGTTTATAGGGACTCGTCAATAATATGACAAATTCGACCAAAAAAAATATGAAAATATGAATACAAAACAATAAGAAATGACAAAGACTAAGAAGCGACTTTCAAAAGATTAGATATTATTTTTGGTGCAGAACCAGAAAGTACTGAAGGGGAAGAATTGGAAACCCGATCATTGTAAATCGAGGACTATGAGAATAAACATTTCCCTATAGATCTCCCTGATCCAATCGAAGCAATAAAATTTAAAATGGATCAAATGGGAATGAAGCAAAAGGGTCTTGGTTAAATAATTGGATTTACAAGAAGGACAAGTGAAATATCATATAAAAAGCGAAAATTGACTTTAAAAATGATAAGGAACATTCATCAGGAACTCAATATTTCAACTGTTGTTTTAATTCGAGATTGTAAGTGAGAAATATTAAAAGGAAGATAATCGAGTAGACGGCCGTGAGCTGTATAGCCCACGATACACCTCTCACACCACAGTATGTTAGGGTCTCGTTTACTGCGGGTTAAAATCTCATAATCCCAAGTGCTCTTTACACCGCTCATGAGTAGCACTAGAGCTCTGTCAAGTGTTAAATGATGGGTTGGCATTGCGCATAAATTGATCCTGAACGAGGCAAAATACGCAGTCATAGCAGTAGATATGGCGAGTATTATTAACAAAGAGCAGGTTCAAAAGATGCCAAAGTTACCTATCAATTTATCCTTGACAGAGCACTAGAGCTCTGTCAAGTGTTAAATGACGGGTTGGCTTTGTGCATAATTTGACCCTGAACGAGGGAAAAAACGCAGTCATAGCCGTAGATATGGCGAGTATTATTAACAAAGAGTAGGTCCCAAAAGATGCCAAAGTTACCCGTCATTTTGCCCTTGACAGAGCACTAGTATAAGATATCGCTATCCATGTCTTTATAATTGGACTCTATATCGAATTTCGCACGGGTTTCCGTTCAATCCTTCCCAAGTTGTGAGACCATCAAGGGTATGGGCTTAGCAATCCTCGCTCATTAGTCTTGGTACTATGACCTCGGCTGACTTCTCAAAATGATCAACTCATTCTGAGATCTCTCCCTGGGTAAAGACAAATTCTTTACTAACTTATTTCATGCGTTAGTGAATCTACATTGCGTTGCCGTATTTCGATTTCCGTCGATATCTACTTGATCTACTACTATAGCTTTTAGTATTCTTTGGGCTTCATAATAATGTGTTTGCTTACCCAGCTAAAATAGCCTCAGTATCTTACCGCTTCGCTCTTCTCTTCGACTAAGACATCAATATGTCTTAGGTTTCTTTCAGAAACTACTCTCCATTCACTATTCGTTAGAACCGACCTTTGTAGCCATGCTTCATTCAGATCTGGAGTCATGCTTCATTCAGACCTGGAGTCACCACCAATACCCTTGCAGCTTACTAATGTTTCCAATTGTCATAATGGCACATAAGAGATTTCCAACCTCTAGAATATATAGCTATCTTGCAGGATAGCTGATGCTGGGGCACACACAATATGTATAGTGCATTGCACCCTATCAGGATGCTACGACACCATTCACAAACCGTTATTGCCTATAGAAAAACTGAAGAATGGTTAAACTCAATAATAGTGTTTGGAGATATATAGTTGTATTATTTATACTAACCTATATAGTTCAAATCTTTGCCATATTGAATGGGGGAGAAGATTCTGCTTTATTTCCTTTTTTTATTGGATGTACCATGTTATTTCCAGGAATTGGAGCAATAATATATCTAATTAAAACCAAACAAGGTCTAAAATTTATAAACTGGAGGATTGGGAAACCAATATTTATTTTGCTTAGTTTGATATTGCCTTCAATAATTACACTTGGCGGAATTTTTTTATTTGAAAAAATAGGATGGGGTGTAAATAATGCATATTCATTTATCGACGGAAAGGCAAATAACATTGATATTCCACTTTTTCTTGGGACCAACGAACAAAGCTTCTCCTTTTTTCTATTTAATTTTTTGATTACTGGTATAGGGTATTCATTACTAACTGGCATTTTAACAATAGGAGAAGAAATAGGTTGGAGAGGGTTTCTTCAGAAAAAATTGTTAGAGAAAAACAGTATTCTTAAATCGATAATTTTCTTAGGCATAATATGGGGGTTTTGGCACTTTCCATTAATAGTTACTGGGTTTAATTACCCAGAATATCCGTTTCTAGGAGCATTCCTGATATTTCCTTTATCTACCATTTTTATCTCTTTCTTTATAGGATGGCTTACAATAAATTCAAAGAGCTTTTGGCCTGCAGTATTTGCACATGGAGGTATTAATTCGATTATGATTTTTCTATTTGAATTGGACTTTGGAGAGAGAAAATTAGAGGCGAATTTTATAATACTAGGAATATGGATTTTTATAGGGGTCTTATCATATATACTGATTTCAAATAAAACTGGCACTAATTGAGTAGGCGGCTCTGCCCCTAAGTAGGGACAGAGCACTAGTATTATGGTGACTACTCAGATACCATTAAAAGAGAATTAAGTTTGGACTATTTGCATCATAGTTGAGTGCATATTGAGGTTTCTTTTCCTCAAATATCACAAACAGACTTCTTTCTTATTGAGAATGGCCTAGTCAAGTTTCTTTTTCATTAAAGAAATATTTAGATGTTAAATACTTTATCAATGAAAGTTCTATTCCGTATTTTGCTAATAGTATGGAACTATCGCTGAAAGGGGATTGAGTTCAACAAATAGATAATCAAAAATAGATCGACGCTTCGCGTCATTTTCCAAGAAAAGCAAAAGAAGAAAGTCAGCAGAGCACAACTAAGGAACACAAAAGACGAAAAGGAGTCAACAAAATATTCAGTTTTTGCCTATCGACTATCAGTAAGCCCAAATACTAAGTTGTTGTGTTTTCGTGTATTCTTTTCCGTCCTGCTTGGAGCATTGGCAAGACCTACTCATTGACTATTTTTGGTTTCTGTGGCTAGATTTTTGAGCGATTTGGCAATGTGTATGACTTTTAGCGTTGGCAATTTCTAAATAGTGTCAGAACGGAAACTGTCGAATTTTATGAAATAGAATATTTTGGATGAGAATTTAGTTTTTTAATATTCGGTGATGCCTGAGTAGCAGCGAGTTGAAAAAATAAAATATCGATGATAATTCAAAGCACTTTATAATTATATTTTTTAGTAGATATTCTGCCATTCGATCTTTTGATCTTTTACATAGAATACATCATCAGGATTCATGTCCTCAAGAATATCCTACATCTCTTAAAGCATAAGTTGGGTAACAATTATAATTTACTTTTACATCACCCAAATTGTTTTTCTCAAGGAATATTAAATTAGAAGCAGATTTGATTAAACTGCTTGAATGTGTCGAAACTAATACAGTCAAATTTCTTTCTTCTGAAATTTCTACTCGATTATATGCTTTTTTCTTTTCCAAATTTGCTCAATTACTATCCATCCTAATATTACTAATCCAATTCCAATCATTTTATTTTGGTCAAAATTTCCTGAATTTGTAGTCAGAATGATTACGTTATGCATAGCTACAACAGGCAAAAATGATTTAAAATCATCAGCTAATTTCCCCAAAAGAAATCCGCCACCAATACATATTAATGGGAAGATGAATATATCAAATTGAGTATAAAATCTAAAATGCCATATCCACCAAATTATACCTATGAAAATGTATTTAAGGTTTTTATTTAACCCTTCAAGAGCATTTTGCAAATACCTTCTCCAACCAAATTCTTCGGTAAAAGCATAAATTGTATTTATGGAAGCAAAACAAAATCCATATAAAAACTTGTTCGTTCCAAAGTTGTTGTTAAGTCCGCTTATCGAAAAAGCAGCAATTGGCAAGATTAATATTAGTATGTTTTTAATTCTGTCATCTCCAAAAATCGTAATTCGATTCGATATTTTTTCATGAAATGCCAATGCAGTAATGGAAGCGACTAACGTACTAATTCCTGCTAATAAATACCCTGATTGAGAAAGAATAGTCTTTTTTATTATAGATTGAAAAAATTCATTCAAATAGCCTTGTTAAATTGGAAACGATAATCCAAATGCTATTAGGATAAATAAGATTATATATTTCCATTCTATTTTCATTTAAACTCAGTTATCATTTATTAGCTACGCTTTCCAAAGTTAAAAAACATATTTATAGTTTATTAATTTTCAATTTTGTCAACCTCACAAATTTAAAACAACTTGAATTCAACAAATAAATGCAACAGATTGCTGTTGCCTTGAAAAGGTCCCCGCCCCCTTTTTTTTTTGGCTAGCCCCAAAAAAGGGGGACGGGGGCGGCGAAAATTATTCATCCTATTTTTGGGTTGCAAAACACATAAAAACAGATGTCCCAATTATCGCTAAATCAAAGATGAGTCCACTCCGTAAACAGAATATTTTCATAAAAAGAGTTGTTTTGGATGAAATTTGCATTTTTGGAGATTCGGTGATGCCTGAGCATCAGCTAATTGAGAAAAATGTAAAGTTCGCCAAAAGATTTTTTTTTGATTTTTTGTGTTTCC
>JAZGFD010000178.1:0-8804 GCA_036479115.1 Saprospiraceae bacterium
AATTATCTCCCCTACCAGTATAAACTATATCGGGATTAGTAGGATGTACTTTTATTGTCGTGGGCCCCTCAATGTCCAATCCCGGGCTCAACCTATTCCAGTTTTGACCTTTATCCGTTGATTTGAAAATGGCACCAGTTTCAGATGCACTGTAGACAATATTTGGATTAGATGCCGATTGATCTATGGTGTAAATATTGACTTGCTGTGAGGTCCATTGTGAGCCATCGCGGGATCTTGTTTCAAATGGGCCTTTTGCTGACCAATTAGCTCCAGATTTTGACTTATTGGATTTGAGCCAATTTCCAGCCTGCCTCTTTTCAAGTTGCTGTCTTTTTTCATAATTTGGAATATTTATCTGACCATCATTGTCTATAAAATTTCCTCTTTCCAAATTTTTCTTCCAATTCTTATAATTCTGGGTGTGAGTTGATTTTTTGAAATCGTGTTTTTTATAATAGGTTTGATATAAAGCGTCTACTTCATATACATTTGGGCTGTTTGTATACATCATCTTTGCCCATGCAGGAACAGTTTCATCTATTGGCGGGATGGTCTTGAAAAAATTAAAATGATCCTGTGACCAACCAGCCAGAGAGAAGAAAGAAAGTAGGATTAAGAATATTATTTTTTTCATAGCTCTTTTTATTGAAATAGAATTAATCGTTTTTAGTGATGATTTTAGCCCAGTGGCCGTTTCATCAATGAATACTGGTAAATTTTTCATGTCTTGTTGTTAGAATACCATGAGGTATTATTATGATATATATCATCAGTCATCTTGATATTTTTTTATCCGACTTGCTAATTTTGAATAGGGAGTAGCCCAAGTTCGAATCCTAATCTTACAGAAGAGGCTGCATTTCGAGAATTCAATTTTATTCGGATGTTTTTCCTATGATCATTCACTGTAAAATGGCTTCGGAAAATTTGCTTGCCAATCTCTACGTCAGTGAGACCTAATGAGATCAGGTGAAGTATTTCGATTTCCCGATTGGATAATTTGGAGAGTAGGCTGTGAGGAGAAAATGTGGTGCTGTTCATATTTTAATGTTTTACCTGTACTAATAATTGACTTAGATTTTATTATTGAAAGCTGTGCCGTTGACTGTTTCTATTGATATATTTACCCTATCATCTGAGCGTTGATTAAGACCGAGTTGGATTTGATCAGTAATCCATGATATTAGGGATGTAAGTGGCAAGTCCCTGATCAGTCTCAGTGCCAGACCGTAGTGGTATTTTTTGTCTTCTTGTGATTTGTACTGTGCCTTAGCGATGGACTTTGTGGTTTGTATGATTAATTGATACGATACTTGTTGTTGGCATCCACATGCATGATGTAAGGCATCTATAGCACAGAGCATTCTGTTGATGGGCTCTTCTTGCCGTCTATAGAAGTCGTGCCAAAAAGGATGATCCAATTGGAATAGTGATCCTAGTAGGCGTTGGGCTTCTTTTTGATACAAATGGGTGACCTTCTTTCGAAGTGCTCTACTGACTTCACAACTGGTATCATTGGTATCACTGGCATCATACAATTCCAGATGCCAAGCAGCGATCAGACAATACCAGACCCGTTCTATAACCTCTTGGATATTGATATTGATATTAGGAAAGCAGGGTAAAAGCATCTCTATAATTTCTATCTCCATAGAATGCGTCATATACATCTCTGCTGCTGTTACCATATCTATATCCTTCCATGATAATGGTGCGAGACGGATACTTAATAATCTTGAATTCATTAATTGTTGTGTTTGATGATTCAAAGATGTAGGAAGGCAGTAAGAAGGGCTTGACGTGGTGTCCCAAATCTTTGTTCTAATGACGCAGTGTATAATTCGGATTTGTTCTGATGACGCATTTACTACCTTAAATGTCTCATAGTCAATGGATTGTGTGACGCATGAGTTGTGCCCACGACCTCATGCTCGTACTCAATTTATTGCAAAATATTTACACAAAAGGGGAGGTTATACACGGGGTTGAATCCGGCGTGGAGGAAATACTCTCTCCAACGGGTTTTAACTCGTTAAATGAAATAATGCAATTCCATTTTCTACTTTTGTTGATATGTCACCACTTATTGAACCACCTCGGGCCTTTCATGTCGTACTTACAACATATAATTCTAGGACTTCTAAGAGGATGAGAGATCTTGGAATAAGACCTGGTAAGGCTCTTATCCTTGATCTTGATCAGGAAATAGTCTTGACCAGTATCATAAGAGATATCATCTTGGAAAATGGAATTAGCTGTCTCGCCTATAATATCTGCGGTGATCATGCACATTTGGTACTCGTATGTCATAGTGGTGAACTTTCTCAGATTGTAAAGACAATTAAGGGGAAGTCATCTTTCGTATTCAATAAATATCGAAGAGCGTCCGAAATTGGAAATGTGAGCAGGCTTTGGTCTACAAAATTTTATCATGGTGATTTAGATAAATGGACTTTATCGAACATTTCAAATAGAGTAGGTTGGGTGTACAATGACACACACTTAGGTAATGCAATCAATTATATTATCACGAACAGGATCAAGCATAATTTACCGAAAAGCAGTGAGTTGGAGATGTTGATTGAAGAATTTGTCATTAGTGTGGAGGAAGCTTTTGGCATCTTGTGACATCACGGGGTTAAAACCACCGTGGAGAACCACCGTGGAGAACCACCGTGGAGAACCACCGTGGAGAACCACCGTGAAGAAACCACCGTGGAGAACCACCGTGAAGAAACCACCGTGAAGAAACCACCGTGAAGAAACCTCCATGGAAAACCTCCATGGAAAACCTCCGTACAGAGAGGTAACCCTATTCAACCACTCCTTCCCTATACTGTGTAGGAGTAGTACCAAATTCCGCAGAGAAGGCCTTACTAAAAGAACTCAGATATTGAAATCCTACATCGTATGCGATCTCAGAAATGCTTAGATCTGTAGTTGACAAGAGCGTCTTCGCTTTATGAAGACGAATATATCGTTGAAACTCTGCACAGCTTTTGCTGGTCAGCACTCGGATCTTACGTTGTAATTGACTGCGACTGATGTGTAGAGCACGAGCAATGTGTATGACTACAAAGTTGGCGTCGTCAAGATGTTCTTCTACAACTTCCCTAAATTTCGTGACAAAGGCATCCTCAATACGTACATCCAGATTATCAGTATGCTGTAAATCCAATTTCTCGTAACGGAACTGCAGTGATTTGCGTAGAGAAATGAGTTTTTCGATTTCGACTAACAACTCTTTCTTATCAAAAGGCTTGGCGAGATAAGCATCTGCTCCACGCTTCAGTCCCTCTATCCTCGATTTATAATCGGCCTTAGCAGTTAATAATATGATTGGCACATGGCTAGTCCGTTCATCAGACTTTAATGTCTCGCATAGTTCTAATCCATCTTTCTCAGGCATCATAACGTCACTGATGATGAGATCAGGAATGATATCTATGGCCTTGTCTATCCCTTCAGCACCATTCATAGCTATTTCAATAATATATTCTTCTTTGAGACAGACTACCAGGTAATGGATTACATCAGGGTTATCTTCTGCAATTAAAATAGTCTCTTTCTGTTTACCATCTAATCCTTGTCTATGCTTTACAAGTGTTGACTCAATATCTGTGTTACTTAGGTCAATAGGTACATCAATTTTAATTTGAGACGTGGTAAGGCTTGCCTTGTCGTAGAAACCCTCTGCTACATTAGTAAATGGCAGGCAAATGGTAAATGTAGTACCCTTGCTAGGAAGACTGGCTACTTCTATATTTCCAGACAATGATAATACCATTTCTTTTACTAGGGTCAGACCGATTCCTGTCCCCTCACCTTGTCGAGTCGAGGAGTCATCCACCTGATAAAAACGGTCGAAAATATGCGGGAGCTGCTCTTCCGTAATACCTATACCTGTATCTCTCAGTTTTATGATCAATTGCGTTGGATTGCTTTTATAGTCCTGCTCAATATGGAAGTAAATATTGCCACCAAGTGGTGTAAACTTTATAGCATTAGATAGTAGATTAGTAATGATTCTTGTCATCTTATCACAATCAAAATCCATGATCAACTCCTGCATGTCACAGAGAAAGTGCAATTCAATGTCGCTTATTTCAGCAAGTGAATGCAGTGATTCTGTGATGTACCTCAAAAATCTGATGATATCACCTTGCTTCATTTGTGTTTGCATTTCACCAGATTCTAATTTGCGAAGATCCAGCATTTGATTGACTAGATTGAGTAGTTGGTTGCTGTTTCGTTTGATTAGAGATTTTTCGTTTTCGTGAGCGCTGATCTGATCTGTTATACCAGAGATAACTGTAAGAGGAGTACGAAATTCGTGGGTGATGTTGGTGTACATTTTTGTTTTAAACCTATCGAGGTCTTTCAATCTTTGGCTTTCTTGTACCTCTAATTGCCGCTTCAATTGAAAGCGGTAACCCAACACGACTATACCTATGATGCTAAGAATGTACAAAGCATAAGCCCACCAACTTTTCCACCAAGGAGGTAGCACATCAATTTCCAACAACATTTTTTTCTTTATTATCAAACCGCTTGGCGAACTACCTCTCATATTGAGATAATACGCACCTGGGGGGAGATCGATGAAGGTCATTGTTTTATTTTCCTCAAGTGGTATCCATTGCTCACTTAGGCCTAAAAGCTGGTATTCAAATTTATTGTTACCATAAGCTTGATACTGAAGATCAGAAAAAGAAATAGTGAGAATGTCATCCAAATGATTAAGTTGAATTTTCTCTTTATCTGAGATAAAATAATCAACCACTTTCAGTTCTGTATCTTTAGATCGACTAGATACAGAAAAAGTTGAAAGCACCATACGAGGCTCGGTAGGTTTCAGGATAATTTGCTTAGGATGAAAAATATTGAATCCATGCAAACCTCCAAAAAAGAGGTGTCCTGTTTTGTCGTTTTTGAAATATGCATGTGGAAGAAATGAGTCTCCTAACAAACCTGATTGGCTGGTGAAGGGTCGAAACAGCTTGTCCGAATTATTAACTGACTTTTCCCCAAGCTTATAAATGCCACGAGCTAAACCTGCATCAGTACTGACCCATAGATTTCCTTGATCATCTTGGACAACGCCCCATACCACATTGCTAGGCAATCCGTGGGTTTCATAGAAACGTTGAAATTGTCCTGTTTTAATGTCATATAAGTTTAGTCCGTTGTTTGTACCAACCCAAATATTATGTTGACTATCCTCCGCTACTGTCCAAATCCAAGAATCGGATATAGAATTGATATTATTAGGGTCATGAAGAAATTCTTGTAATTCATTTTTTTTTGAGTCAAAGCGATACAAGCCATTTGCTGTACAAAACCAAATATGCCTGAAATGGTCCTCATAGATGTTGTAAATATGCTTATTAGAAAGATTAGTGGACCAGAGAGAATCGGTTGAATAACTTTTTAGTGTCCCGCTTCGAGGGTTCAATTTATGAACGCCTTTACTTCGAGTGCCTATCCAGATATTGCCCAAGTGGTCTTCGCATAATGACCAAATGCCTCTATAATCAAAAGTCGTGTCAAGAACTGATATATTTGAATTTGGCGATTGTTTAAAAACTTTAGTTTGATGACTGATCGGGTCAAATTCTACTAAATTTCCTTCATTTGCTGCCACCCATAGATTACCGGATTGCGCCTTTATAATTTGAATAATATCATTACTCGATAGCCCCTTATTGTTTATAATGTCTCCCTGGATATTTTGAACTTTTTGCCACCCTTTATCCGGGTCAAATTCCATTTTATCCAAACCACTGCCTAACGTCCCAACCCATAAAAAGCCAGCATCGTCTATCACCATGGATCGCACTTGATTAGTAGAGATGGAGCCAGGATCTTCAGGCTGATGGAAGTATTGCTGAAAAGGTGTAGATTGATGTGGCAACAGGTTTACTCCACCGCCGAGTGTGCCTACCCATAAATTTTGGTCTTTATCAATTAAAAGCGGTTCAACTCTGTTGGAAGACAAACTGTGCTGTCTAAAAGGGTCATGTTTGTAAGAGACTATATCCTCAGTCACAACATCTATATTGTACAAGCCGTCTTTTGTTCCCACCCACATCATATCATCCTTTGTGGGGATGAGGTCGCTTATTTTCTTTTGAGAAAAGGACACATTCTTAAAATCTTGGGATTGCGGATTATAAAGAAAACGATCATGACTGGTATTGAGGGGACTACTATTGGGATGTTCAATCCTATAGATCCCTGTGAGTCCTGTACCTACAATAACTCTGCCCTTCTGATCAAGTGATAAGATGTCAAAATTATCAAATTGCTGTGGAATTGGAATTGGAGGGTCAGACGCAAATTTTTCCAATTTGCCCGTAGGAATATTCAGCCTATAAATTCCCGTTGTCGATGTAATCCATAGATTGTCATTGTTATCGATCAACATGGCAGCTATCTGTTCAGAATTCAGAAAAAAGGTGTGATCTGCTTCTGTCAGTATTTTCTTCCTCCTCCATTGCTCACCATTTTTATAAAGGCATTTTATACCACTGCGCCGGGTGCCTACCCAAAGATTTCCCCATTTATCTTCTTGAATACTTTGAACTTGATAAATCGTTGATGAAATTGAATCAGCATTTAAATCAATAAGCTCAATTTTTGCACTTTTTGCATTAAAAAGATTCAGCCCTTTGTCAGTTCCAACCCAGATATTATTATTACTATCTTCATAAATATTATTTATCCAGCTCCCTTGCAGACTTCCCTCAAAATTTGGATCGTTTTTAAAAACAGTTATCTGGTAACCATCATAGCGATTGAGCCCGTTTTCAGTTCCGATCCATATGAAGCCATTGTGATCTTCAAACAAACAACGAATGAAGTCATTCGATAACCCATCTTTTTGAGTAATGGCTTTGAATTGGGCTGGCTGTTGGGCGAAGGTCAGCGATTGAAAAGTAAAAATCAGCACACCTGTTATCCATAAGCTTCGGATGCCGAGTGATTGGGGATGCCTCAATGTGAAAGATAACCAGTGACGTTGCACCAGAGGCCAAACTAACCGAAAGAATGCATATAAGAATGAACGCACTGTCAGCAAATAGACAGAAGTAGTCCCTACCAATAAAAAGAATAGATCTGACCTGATTTTGGTTTGAGCATGGAGAAGAGTTGTACTACATCCCGCCAGAATAATAAAAAACGCTATAGAGATAAATAAGAATTCTTTTCTCATGACGGGCTAAGATACAAAAAGCCATATTCCCTTTCTGATAAACTCTTTTTATCAATAATATCGAGAGGAATGTTCGACTCTACTTTTATATATTAAAAAGCTTCTTCAAGCCATTCCAAGATCTGCTAATTGCATAGAATAAATTGACAATAATAATTTGCGATGCTTTATATCGGCAATAATTGATCAATGAATACTTATTGAAAACACCTCCCAATATAAGCCTCAAACAGCCCTGTTAGTAATACTTCAAATTCTACATTCAGATTAATCTCAGTACCTCCATCATATACCACATTAGCCCCTGCTGCAATCTTTTGTGTCGAATTAACAGCACCACTGGATTGATTGAGCGACATATTATTTACATCAGAATTATCTCCTACATTAGTGCCCGTAAGTGTAAGCAGAGAAGGACAATTAACACTAGATGGTGGCCCAAGTACTTCCTGTATACCCAGTCCTGCGAAGGACATATCATCATTGCCAAGATTAGAAGTCACGGTAATAGTACCAGTCGCTGATGACATAACCTGTTTCCCAAAGTTGATTAAAAGATCTGTCGAAGCCGGTGTGTCATTGATTAAAAGATTGTCCATTACTGTGACCTGATTAAATGCAGTCGGTGGCCCACTACCTGTGATTGTGATAGACTGATCTATTGGCCCAAATACCCCATAACCAAATACAAATACACGATAATCAGTACTACGCTTTAGTCCACTCCAGGTGAATGTCACTGTACCTCGGGCATATACTGATCCTTGTATAGGATCCAGAGATTGAATATGCTGAGGAAGAGGAAATCCATTAGTATGAAACCCACAAAAAGCATTCCCACACATTGACGCTGTGGTAGTCAGATCTATTGTAGCAGGTGTGCCATCATCCAGTGGAATGTCCATGATAGACTGATTTATAATATCAGTGAGTTTTACCCAATTGGTGGGGGCACTGATCGAACCCGTAAAATCGAATTCAATTCCAACAATAGGCGGAATCTGAGCGTCTGTTATGTTGACAATAACTGGTTGACCGGGTAGGCCTATAGGATAATCTGTTAGATCTCCAGTAGGATCTACCGTAGGCAGGCTCTGAGCGATGCCTCGATCCAATTGATCCCAGACATACGTCATCACATCTCCGGCATCAGCGTCAGTTGCTATTGCTGATAGTGTAAATGGCGTACTTATAGGAATGGAGCGATCCATTCCGGCATCTATGCTTGGAATATTATTTCCTGTTGATATCTTTGATCCTGTTCCAGCATGTCCTGTCCTCATGGAATTAGCAAGTTGATGATACGTAGATGAGTGGGCAAAAGGATTTGAATTTCCTCCCTGAATGGATCGTCCTGCGTTTTCTGGTTCATAATTGTCATTGCCGCCTCTACTGATAGTATGTGGTTGTTGAAACTGATGTCCCATCTCATGCCTTGTCACACCGATGGATAACCCTCCTGAATATCCCCTTTTGAAGGCTCCTGCACATCCACCATTGAAGTTGCCTAGGATCACATGGCTGAAGTCATAATCAGCCGCACCTATGGCTGCATCAATAGTGGTAGCCTGTATATCTAGTGCTC
>JAZGFD010000179.1:0-8431 GCA_036479115.1 Saprospiraceae bacterium
TTAATAAAGGAGATAAAGTTTTTGGAGAATCACTTACCATATTTAGCACACATGCTGAATATATTTGTATAAAGGAAGACGGCATTATTACGACGAAACCAGATGATATATCATATAGTGAAGCTGCAGTCGTTTGTGATGGACTGATCACATCACTGAATTTTCTTAAAAATGTAGCTGATATAAAGCCTGGACAAAGTATACTTATCAATGGTGCGTCGGGGAGTTTAGGCACTGCAGCAGTACAATTGGCGAAGCGCTTTGGCGCAATAGTGACGGGAGTGTGCAGTACTCGAAATATTGAATTGGTCAAATCTCTGGGAGCAGATGAAGTGATAGACTATACCAAGGTTGATTTTACTGAAGATGGTCAGTGTTATGATATTATTTATGATACTGTTGGTAAAAGTTCGTTTTCAAAATGCAAAAGCTCACTTACAAAAAAAGGAGTATATATGTCACCAGTACTTGCGTTTTCACTTCTTGTTCAGATGTTGCGAACCTCAATCAGCGGCAATAAAAAAGCAAAATTTTCAGCTACTGGAATGCTTCCTATTGCTGATATACAGAATTTTCTTCAAGATGCCAAAGAATTTTTGGAGATTGGGGGACTCAAAATGATCATTGATAAAAGTTTCACTTTGGGGCAAATCGCTGATGCTCATCGATACATTGATCTTGGACATAAAAAAGGGAATGTTGTAGTCAGTGATTTGCCCAACTTGGCGTCAGAAGTTTGATAAATAAAAAAACGTGACTACTCAGATGGTATCAAATTTTGCCTAAAAAAGTCTCTTTTATCGCTATAATTCGATTATTCATATATCAAATCGAAGATATGGCAACATAATCGAGATTCACTAACACATAAAATATGTTAGTAATAACGCTGCTATTAATGCATAAACAGTCTGTGTCTAGCAAAAAAATTGCTATTTTATCTTTGAAAAGCATACTACCTGAGTAGTCACAAAAAACCATTCTAACCAGAGATCAGAATGGTTCTCACTAAAAAGTGATAATCGGAAATTGTTATTTCATAAGTAGCATATAATCACTTGGCAATAATTACATTTTGTCTAAAAATACCCTGATCATTTTTTAATTCGAAAATGTACAGCCCTGCTTGAAGTTTTCTCCCATTTATAATGTTGTCACCTCGTAGGGATTTAATATTTTCAACGAATTGCCCTGCAAGATTATAGATAGTCACTTCACTTGCATCAATAATTTTGTCACCTAATCTTAAAACGAAAGGTTGATTTTCGAGTATAGGATTAGGGAATACTTCGAGTGATTTCCCCTGTGTTTTACTCTGATTTTGAGAATTTGGTTTTTGTAAATCATTCCGTTTGAATACCCTCAAAGTATAATCTTCAACTTCGCCGTCTATACAGTCCTGACATGCTGATTTGATACGGCCATTATGAACTATAAATCTTACAGTAAGGTCGCCTACAGCGGCATCCTTAGGCACAGCAATGTCCGCACCGTTTTCTCCATCTGTTCTATTGTCAAAAATGATCTCTCCGGCATCGTCAAAGTCACAATCATTATTCCAATCTATATAACCTCTCATGGATACTTCACATCCTTCTTGCAGTAGAGTAGGGAATACCCATAAACTTAAAGAATCACCTTGGCCTAACTCAAGTACCAAGTGTTTGAAGTCAGCATAGCCGCCATTGTCACCTGTCTGATTCTCTAATTGGTTCATGGATATTTTATCTATCCATTCATATTCAGTATCTCCTGTAGGTTGACATTCAGTATCACATTCGTCATTCCCACCTACATCTTTACAGTTGTTGTTAGGATCATTCGGGCAGTCGTCTTTGTCGTCACAGATCCCATCGTTATCGGAGTCTTTTTGGCCTCTATAAGCACAATCACATGGCCCGCATTTACTTTTTCCTTTCAAACTACCATCTTCATTAAAGAAATTGGTTAACCATTCACATGTAGCTTTTACAGATTGCATCTTGGATACATCTCTGGGTATCCAACAAATTGTAATTTCTCCTTTGTGATTGGGTATGCACTCTGAGCAAACTGGATCAGGTATACCTTCGCAATCATCGGGCATTCCATTTTTATTTTGATCTTTTAAGTCATCTCCGCCTGGGCATTGATCTACAGCATCACATACACCATCTTTATCGGCATCTGCAAGCTTTCCGTTGCAATTACAATAATCGTCGTACTTGTCCCAATTGGTACATTTATTGCCATCATCACATTTTGCCCCAGGTGTGCAATTTGGTTGTAGACTACATGGCCCACAAAATACATTTGGGCTACTCTGAGCAGAACAATTGATTCTTTTGGTCACGCCATTCTGACATACTGTGATTATTTCATTTCCTATACAGTCACATTTTGCAGATAACTCATTGATAATAGAAAAGAAAGTAAATAATGACAGTATCAACAATACTTTTTTCATGTTAATTCATTTTGAAATTCCGAATAATTAATATACTAAGCTGAACGAATTTCAGCTCGAGGTATGAGAAGGGTAGTTGCTCAAGATAGTAAATGAAGGGGAGTATCTTAATAATTCGCTATAAATTATGAGAAATTTGTAAACTAATTGTCATAAGTGAGGCTAATTTTAAAAGTTTTGAGTATTTTATATGGGCTCAGAATGAAGTTGTGAAAAATTTATGTTTAGCTAAAGAGCCTATTCTGGAAACTATTATTTTTCATAAAAAGAGATATTTTGCAAGAAATTTTCATTTTTTGAGATTCGATGATGCCTGAGTATCAGCGAGTTGAAAAAATGTGAAATTCGCCAAACTATTTACGCAGAGCTTGTCGGAGTAAAATTTTTTGATTTTGTAAGTTTTCGGAGTAGACTCAACTATTGATGTTTATATCTCCAATATTTTTATAGAAAAGCCAGGGAGATTGCTGAAATGATTGTTTTCACACCAGCAAAAGGTAAGGATGGCAGTGTAATAGAGGGAAAGAAATATTTTAATTTTTCTTATCCCTTACATAACATGGCTGATTCTCTTTTACGTGATAATGCACCATTGAAGGTGCAAGAAGAAATGCCTAGATTCATAGGATGTGAACATATAGTAGGAAGTAGTGACGATCGAAAAAAATGTTCAGGTCAACAACTTCTTTTTTTTATATTCTAATCTTTTATACCCAGCATCGGCTAGAGAAAATAATACAGAAGAATTGGATTATGTCCAATTTATTGTTGAAAAGAACGGTATGCTTGATAGCATTCGAATATTAAAAGATATTGGTGATGGATGTGGTGATGCCGTTGTTTCTACTATAGAGAAAATGAATGACTTCAATCCTCCATTTGTATCTGGAAAGCAGCTGGACAAGGCTGTGAGAGTGCATTACAACCTACCTATAACATTCAAACTTGAGGGTCGTAGAAAACGAAAGAAGCGGTAAAGGCGTTATTGATAACTGTCTGTCAAACGGGTAGGTAAATTTTTTTTATTATTTTGCCATATAAAACTCATTTTTTGACGCATAGCAGAGCTATGAAAAAAAATAGCTGAAATATGGTAGAAAAAGAACTTTTTTATCCAAAATTGGCGCTACAGGAGTAATTACCTTTTTTTATTTCTGAATCACAATTTTGGCGCGAGATAGATGATTGTCTTCATTTATTTCTATGAAATAAACTCCAGAATCTAACCCTAAAATATTTATCATATTCAAGCCATTTTTTAATCGAAATGATTTGACTTGAGTTCCACTTATTGAGATAAGTCGTCCCTTAACCTCTTGATTATCAATGGTGTTAATATCTACCATCAAATCTTTGTCTATTGTAATAGGATTAGGAGAAATGCGCAATACATTTGAGGTTGAGGGTGACAGTTTTTTTGATTTGGGTTTAGACCCTTCTAGTGCCCTTGAGAATATATCCAAAGAATAATCTTCTACTTCGCCATCAATATAAGGTTGACAGCCATCTCTTATACGACCATTATGAAGCATGAAACGCACTGTCACTTTACCTTCTATAGCATGAAAAGGGATTGCTATATCAGCCCCAGCTTCCTTATCTGTTCTATGCCACGCTACAAGCTCGTCTTCATCATCAAAATCACAATCTCCGTTCCAATCTACATATACATGAAGGGATAATTCACATACTGCTTCTAAGAACTCTGGGAATATCCAAAAACTCACACTGTCTCCATGCCCCAAACTAATAGACATGTCTCGATGATCAGCATATCCTCCATCATCTCCTGATTCGTTTTCCAATGCATTGATTGATATTTTATCAATCCACTCATACTCACTTTTTGCATTATCAGGTGTACAAAAATCATCACAAGAATCTATGGGACAGTCTTCACAGCCACAATCTCCTGGAGATGTCAAATTTTTATTATTAGGACATTCATCACATCCATCAGGTACACCATCACCATCACTATCCATGTGGTCTGGATGCCCTACACATATATCATCATCATCACATACTCCATCAGCATCACCATCAGGGCATACATCAGGAATACCAATACAGTCACATGAACCAGCTTTAATCATATCATTGGTTGTATCAGGATTCCCATCATCACATGGTGTATCTGTCGCAGAAGGAAGGCTATTGTTATCAGGAGCACAATCATCTAAATCACATATACCATCACCATCGCTGTCATCACAAGCACAATCACCTGTACTAAATACTGATATTGCATCACTGCAACCGTTGTCGCCAACACTATTCACTGAAATGTCGATTACAATTCCACCTTCTATTTCTAAGGGTGGTGATACATTGTTGGCTATAAATTTATCTGCAGCAAATGGTCCAAGAATCACTATTTCACCATAAGAAGTTGGGCTTATGGCAAATACACCCAAGAATGTATTGCTAAAAGACCCTTCCCATTGCATGCCCGCATTATTGCCTGTAGCAGTAAGGCTGAATGAATATGTATCATCATCTCCATTTGCAGGAGTGCCATTATCATCACATACCAAATACCTGACCACTGCGGTAATACTACATACACTCACTGCGGTTCCTTGACAAGAACATCCATCAGCTTGTATGATGTCGTTTTCTGTAGCAACATTGCCATCATCGCATGACATACCAGGTGTGGTGGGTAAGTTTGGATCAGTAGGCATGCAATCTACAGAATCACATATTCCATCCCCATCAGTATCTTGATCGTAACAACCACAAAGGCCATCAGTATCTGTTTTGTCAGGATTGTTAGGGCATAAATCACAACCATCGGCTACACCATCTCCATCCGCATCTTCATTATCATCAAAGCCTGGGCAAAGGTCAATAGAATCACATACTCCATCCCCATCAGTATCTTGATCTCCACAACTACAAGGGCCTATATCATTTGTTTTATCAGGGTCATCTGGGCATAAATCACAACCATCGGCTACACCATCTCCATCCGCATCTTCATTATCATCAAAGTCTGGGCAAAGGTCAATAGAATCACATACTCCATCCCCATCAGTATCTTGATCGCCACAACCACAAGGGCCTACATCAGCTTGGTCAGGGCAGTCATCTTTGCTATCACATATCCCATCGCCGTCTGTATCTTTATCACCTATCATTTCACAATTACAAGGGCCACATTGACTTTTTCCTTTTAAAGAGCCATCCTCATTGAAGAACTTGTGAAGGTATCTGCAATCACCACGTATGGTTTTCAGATTGTACTTGTTAGTAGGAATCCAACAAATTGTGATCTCTCCTTTCTCATTGGCTACACATTCTGAGCAGTTTTCAATTTTCTTTTCACATCCATCTGGTATCCCGTTTTTATTCTTATCTACATTATCATCTTCTCCAAGACATACATCCTCTGCATCACAAACTCCATCTCCATCTGAATCAGCAAAAGATCCTTTACAATTACAATAATAATCGTATTTGTCCCACACCGTGCAAGAATCACCGTCATCACAGCTTGTACCTGGAGTGCATTTTTTAAGCGTATTATCTATAGAAATAATATTCTCATCAGGCAGTAAAGTGTCGCCTAAATCTAAATTTAAAGAAGTAGTGGTGAGGATGAATAATGTCAAAAAACCTATGATTGTCATACTATTACATGTTAAATATTAATCTAATATATAATTTCTATTTCACAAACATACCTTGAGGAGCTAATTATTTAATAACTATATTAATAGACGTGAGAAATGACAGGGTTTGAATAAAATAATGGCAACTATTAAGAGGAGTACATTTGAGTTAAAATATACGTAACTACTCAGGTGGGGGCTTTTAAGATAAAAATTTGTTATTTTTTTGCCAGATAAAACTCATTTTTTTGGGGCACAGTAGAGCTATGTCGCAAAAAATAGCTAAATTATGGTAGAAAAAGAACTTTGTTTAGCCAAAATTAGCCCCACCTGAGTAGTTACAAAAACACTTTTTTTTATTAGGCAAGGCTCATTTGAGGCCTAATAGCAAAGCTATTGGGGCGATAATTAACGCAGGAGATATGATCTTTAATAATAATACAGATAGTGTTTCACGGCCAGAAGTAAGGCCTCTACGAAATAATAGCCTTTGGAAATTCGGGCTGTGAAGGCAAAAATTGAGCCCACTCTGGAAACTAACATTTTTCATAATAAAAGTTGTTTTGCATGAAATTTGCATATTTTGAGACATGCTGATGCCTGAGTATCAGCGAGTTGAAAAATATGTAAAGTTTACCAAAAAAAGCTTTTTTGATTTTGTAAGTTTTCGAAGTGACAACTTGTATGATGTTTTCAATCCACCCAATATTTTGACACCATAGTCAAGAGATAAAATCTTTGATATTCAGGGGGTTACAGTAATATGGTGTATGTTCTCAATATTGCAATCATCATAGAAAGGCTGAAGGCCTTTAAGCAGATAGCCAAAGGCAACGCCCTTGGAAGAAAAGGGCAACGCCCTTGGTTGAGTAATGAATGTTATGATTTGGCAGCATTTTTGACGAAAAATGATGACAAATCTTCAGAACATAATAGAAATACCATTCTCAAACCCTAAGTCATTGCGTCAAATTGTGAGCAATAAATTCTTCAATCCTTTCCAGCTTATCATGCTGAAAATACTCCCACTCGCCTTGATTTCTAAACCATGTTGACTGCCTTTTCGCATAGTTGCGAGTATTCTGTTTAATTTTTTCTATAGATTCACTGATAAAACACTTGGCGTCCAAATGATCAAATATTTCTGAATACCCTACAGTGTTTAGAGCATTTATACCTTTGTATTTGTATAGTGATTTGGCTTCTTCTACCAGCCCATTTTCTACCATATAATCTACTCTTTTGTTTATTCTATCATAAAGCAAGTGACGATCCATGGTGAGTGCAATCTTAATAGGAACAAAAAGGCGATTTTCTTTCTCTTGGTTTAAAAATGAGCTAAACTTCTTTCCAGAAACTTCAATAACTCCTAAAGCTCGAATTAGGCGGTGTGGATTATTCATGTCTATCGTTTCGGCGTATTCAGGATCTTTTTCACTAATAAGAGACTGAAGAGAATGGATACCCTCAGCCCTAAGCATCTGATTGTATTTTCTTTTAATGGCTATATCTACACCGGGAAATTGGTCTAATCCATACAAGATAGCATTGATATAAAGCCCAGTACCACCTACTAGTATAGCGACGTCATGAGAGATAAAAATATCCTTTAACTTACTCAATACTTCTCTTTCATATTGACCAACACTGTAGTCTTCTTGAATGCTCAGATTATTAATAAAATAATGGGGAGCAAGTGACAGTTCCCCTTCTGTGGGCTTAGCAGTACCAATATTCATCTCTTTATAAAACTGACGACTATCGGCAGAAATAATAGGGCAATCATATTTTATTGCAATTTTTAATGCGATCTCCGTTTTACCAACGGCTGTTGGTCCGCCTATAACGATTAAGTATTTGTTTTTGTCTTTCAGGATTTTTTAATTTAGTCGAGTCAAAAATAGGTCAGATTTAAATACTTTTTTTCTTGTATGTCTTATTCTGTGAATAAACCAGAATATTTTCTCTATGTAGTGTCTGACAGAAAATTGCACATTTTTAGAATTTTACATATTTTTTATTTTCTCTGATGATCATATCACTCGAGAAACCATGAATTAGCAAAAAAATGAAATGATGCAGAATGTTGAATTTAAGTTTTGCGACCTTTATAGATTTTAGTGATTTCGATGCATTTTTAAGTTAAGAACAGAACATTTGTTCGAGCAAAATCAATGTGATAACACATCACACTCTATTGATAATCAAGGATGAATAAAATAGAAATGTAAAGCCAAATGTGAGTTTTGTTCTGTTTAGTAAAAATGTATTGAAATCACGTTAAGAAATCTATTGAGGGCAGTACTCTAAGAATGAAGCATAGTGCGCTTAAGAGGCAGTTATTTTTTTATCTGATTGAGGCTTGAAA
>JAZGFD010000180.1:0-5282 GCA_036479115.1 Saprospiraceae bacterium
GATGAATGCTTTCAGACCCGATCTTGTGGACAATGGCGATTTTGATGGCCTAGGTATGACTTTAGGTATTGTTTGGTTGATAATGGCCATATACGGGGTTCTTTTTTTATATGGTTTGTTTATTAAACCCAAACATCTTAAAAAATTATTGAACATTTTCGCTTCATGGAAGATCTTTGGAAAATCAAGAGAAAGAATAAGAAAAGCAGCTGATGACATTGAGGCTACAGCTCTAGGTATTAGTCAGAAGCCTTTGAGCTTCCATGCACATGCTGCCTGGATGACATTAGCACAGTGGATATGTCGTTTCTTTTCCATTACTGCCATTTTAATAGCATTTAGTCCTGATTTAAAAGCATATTTTATGGATCATATTATACTATTGTCTCGAGGAGCATCGCTATATGCTGTGACAGCTTATAGCCCTACACCAGGAGGAAGCGGAGTGGCTGAATTGATTTTCGGTAGTTTTTACAGTGATTATATAGTAGAGAATGTTGCAGTTTTGGGAGCAATTTTTTGGAGAGCAATCACTTATTATCCTTATCTATTCATCGGGATTATTATTATACCCAATTGGATAAGGACAATAATAAATAGAAGAAGGTTGAATAAGGCTTAAAATTGATAAGGTAACTGCTATGGGGAGTAATTCAAAATGTCACGTAAAGCTAAGTGAGCTGATGTGTCACGTAAAAAGAACCTTTTTTAGCCAAAATTGATGTCATCTGAATAGTTGCAAAAAAAAGTAATATGAAAAAAGTACTCTTAGGATTAGCAATGATAGTTATAGGATTTTTAATATATAAATTATTCATTGGTGGTGTAGGACTAGAGGTGGGAAAAACAGCACCAGATTTTGAGGCAAATCTACAAGATGGGACTCCTATCAAATTATCAGGTTATCAAGGAGATTATGTGCTTTTAGATTTTTGGGGGTCATGGTGCGCTCCGTGCCGTAGAGAAAACCCTTCATTGGTGAAAATATATCAAAAGTTTGAAAATAAAAAAACCGCAAAAGGAGAAGGTTTCGAGATAGTAAGTATTGCACTAGAAAAAATAAAAAAACAAGCAGAAGGAGCCATAAAAAGAGATAATCTTTACTGGCCCAACCATATAATATCAATGAGGAAAATAGTACTTTTGTCACCTCTAGCTCAAAAATATAATGTAAGTTCTATTCCCGCAAAGTTTTTAATAAACCCAGAAGGAAAGATCATAAGTATCAACCCCACTATAGTAGAGATTGAAAAAACACTAGATAAGTATCTACAATAAACCTGTCATTTTGTCTTATTTATTGATGTGGCAGAAATATTGATAAAGTTTATATAGCATGGTTCTAATTCTATGCTTAAACTTAACTATCAATATTTTAGAAAAGCTATGGATAGCAAAAAACATACAGAAGAAGAAAAAATCGTAACAGCAGAGGCTCCTCCAAAGGAAAAGAAAAAACGAAAATTTGGGAGTAAGACATCTAAAAATGCAGAACGTATAGCAGAATTAGAATCTGAACTAGAAGAATCTAAAGATAAACACCTCCGGCTTTACGCAGAATTTGAAAACTATAAGCGACGTACTGTTAAAGAGCGCATTGATCTAATGAAAAACGCAGCACAGGACATAATGTCATCATTATTGCCTGTGCTAGACGATTTTGACAGAGCAAAAAAAAGTGCTGATAATAATGAAAGTGGCGAACAGTTCTCCGAAGGAGTGACATTAGTTTACAATAAGATACACAGCACTCTTCAGAATAAAGGACTTAAAGTAATGAAGAGTAATGGTGAATTATTCAATCCAGAAATACACGAAGCTATTACTGAAATACCTGCTCCTTCTGACGATATGAAGGGTAAAATCATTGATACAATAGAAAAAGGTTATCAACTCAATGATAAAATCATCAGATACGCCAAGGTGGTGGTCGGTAAATAAATACAATGGCAAAAAGAGATTATTTTGAAGTACTTGGCACAAGTAAAAGTGCTACAGCGGATGAAATTAAAAAGGCTTATCGAAAAATAGCGATGAAGTATCATCCTGATAAAAATCCCGATAACAAAGAAGCAGAAGAAAAATTTAAAGAAGCTGCTGAAGCTTATGAGGTACTAAGTAATGCTGATAAAAAAGCAAGATATGAACGGTTTGGACATGCAGGAATGAATCAAGGCGGTAGTGGAGGATTTACCAATATGGAAGACATCTTTGAGCAATTTGGAGATATTTTTGGTGGCGGAGGAAGTCCATTTGAGAGTTTTTTTGGTGGAGGACGTTCCAGACAAGGAGTATCTGGTCAGCGAGGCTCTAACCTTAGGATAAAAGTAGCTCTATCTCTCGAAGAAATAGCGAAAGGAGTTACCAAAAAAATAAAGGTTAAAAAACAAAAAGCATGTAATACCTGTGGAGGGAACGGTGCAAAAGACTCTAGCTCTATCCAAACTTGTAGTACATGTGGAGGCAGTGGATATGTACGACAAGTGAAATCTACTTTTATGGGACAAATGCAAACAACTATAGCTTGCCCGGCATGCAGTGGCTCTGGTAAAACTGTTACTGCTAAGTGCGGCACCTGTAGAGGTGAAGGTCGAGAATATGCTGAAGAACTGGTAGATATTGAAATTCCCGCAGGTGTAGCAGAAGGCATGCAATTGTCAATGAGGGGAAAGGGAAATGCTGGAAAATATGGCGGCCCAGCAGGGGATCTTCTTATTTTAATAGAAGAAAAAGAAGAGGACAGATTCATCAGAGATGGTAATAACATAATCTATGACCTATTTATGAATTTTGCTGATGCTGCACTGGGCACTTCTGTAGAAGTACCTACACTTACAGGTACTGTTAAGATAAAAGTGCCTCCTGGTACCCAAGCAGGAAAGATATTCAGATTGAAAAACAAAGGGCTTCCTGAGGTGCAAGGATATCGTACAGGGGATCAACTCATTAATATTAATATCTGGACTCCTAAAGAGTTAAATGAAGAAGAAAAAGTACTGTTAGAGAAGATGAGAGAATTGCCAAACTTTAAACCCAATCCTGGCAAATCAGAAAAAGGATTCTTTGAGCGGATGAAAGATATGTTTGAATAGTGGAAAGGAGCTTGTTATTTATATCATTATTACTTTTTTTAGCTTCTTGTGGAAACCCGACCATAGGTTCTGAAGGTTTTGACATGAATGGAAGTTGGGATTTTACATCTCCTGTAAGAGCAAAGTTTAGTGATATTCAGAATACAGATTCCTATATGGCCGCAGCAATAAAATTGACATATTCTGATGACTTTCCCTTTGAAAATATCTATTTAAAAGCTGTTATTACTTGTAAAAGTGACACACTTTTGAATAACATCAAATCCTATGATTTACAAAATGATTTGGGACAATGGATAGGGAACAATGATGGCAGGAACTATACAATAAAATTAAACCTGATGGATTCTATTGATGCCAATACCACTGATATACATGTTAAACTAGAGCAATATTCACGTGAAGATAAATTAACAGGAATTCAAACTGTAAAAATATTGATTGAATAGGATATTATTCTATTTCAATTGTACAAATACATATTTCTATTCCTTTCCAATTCTCTGAAATAAGGATCTTTCAAGTCCTTAATAAATCGTATTCCTTCTCCAGTTGATTTCATTTCGGGGCCGAGTTGTTTATCTACATTAGGGAATTTATCAAAAGAAAATACAGGATATTTAATAGCATACCCCTCTAATTTTTTTTGTACATTAAAATCTTTAATCTTATGCGTTCCAAGCATAACCTTAGTGGCCATATTTAGAAAAGGAACTTGATATGCTTTTGCTATAAATGGTGTGGTACGCGAAGCGCGAGGATTGGCCTCAATGACATATACCTGCTCTGGGTTTCCATCTTTTGTAGGGCTTATTGCAAACTGTATATTTATCAGTCCTTTTATTCCTAGTGCCAAGGCTAATTTTTTAGTATAGGCCTTCATTGTAGCCACTACCTCATCAGAAAGACTATAAGTAGGAAGTACGGCGGAGCTGTCTCCTGAGTGAATTCCAGCGGGCTCTATGTGTTCCATGATTCCCATAATCATCACATCTTCGCCATCGCAAATAGCATCTACTTCTGCTTCTTTTGCTCTTTCAAGAAATTGATCAATAAGGACTTTGTTATCAGGCATGTGCTTAAATATTTCTAACACCTGTCGTTCCAATTCATCATTATTGATGACAATCTTCATCCTTTGACCGCCCAAAACATACGAAGGCCTTACTAATACAGGGAATGATACCCTCTCCGCAATAGCTATGGCTTTTTCGGCGGTATCAGCTACTCCATATTCAGGGTAAGGTATTTCTAGTTCTTTGAGCAGGTCAGAAAAAGCGCCTCTATCTTCTGCTAAATCCATGCTCTTATAAGAAGTGCCAATAATTTTTATTCCATTTTTATCTAGTTTTTCAGCCAGTTTAAGTGCTGTTTGCCCCCCAAGCTGAACAATTACGCCTTCTGGCTTTTCTAAATGGATTATCTCTTCCAGATGCTCCCAAAATACAGGTTCGAAATATAGTTTATCAGCGACATCAAAATCTGTAGAAACGGTTTCGGGGTTGCAATTTATCATTATGGATTCATAACCTGCTTCCTTCAGTGCCAATAATCCATGCACACAACAGTAGTCAAATTCAATACCTTGCCCAATTCTATTAGGCCCTGATCCCAACACTATTATCTTCTTTTTATTTGAAGGAATACTTTCATTCTCATCTTCATAAGTGGAGTAGAAATAGGGCGTTTGGGCTTCAAATTCTGCAGCACAAGTATCTACCATTTTATAAGATCTGCGCAACCCAAGCTCTAATCTTCTCTTGGTAATATCGTGCTCTTCTATTCTCATGAGCCAGGCCATCTGAGCGTCAGAGTACCCTTTTTGCTTCATCAATAGCATAAAATCGTAGGAAATATCATCAGGTACAGGTATCCTAGCTAATTGTTTTTCTAGGTCAATGAGTTCTTTAATTTGTTGAAGATACCACGGATCAATTTTCGTAAGGTTATGAATGGTATTAGTGGGTACTCCCAGAACCATGGCATCTTTTAATCGAAATATGCGATCATCACCAGCATTCTTTAATCTGTCTAAAATATCTTGAGTTTTAATCCATTCTTTTTTATCGGCTCCAAGCCCAGTACGTCCATTTTCTAATGATTGACAGGCCTTTTGTAATGCTTCTTGAAAGCATCTTCCTATGGCCATCACTTCGCCTACAGATTTCATTTGTAGACCCAGTTTGTTTT
>JAZGFD010000181.1:0-9086 GCA_036479115.1 Saprospiraceae bacterium
TCGTAGAACAGGTTGTGATTGCTACTATTAGACATTTAAAGAATTGGGGGGGGGGGGCATACGCTAATACACTAAAAATGCCCTCGAAAACATTCGAAGGCATTTTTAAATTTTAGAATCTTTCTTATTGGCTAAGGGGTATTAGATGGAGCAGGTTCCATGACAATTTCCATATAATTATCCTTAGAAAAATATTCTTTTATAGCCGCTTTAATTTGAGCTGAAGTGAGGTTGGCAACTTTCTTTTCATAGTCTTTTATAAGGATGCCTTCAAATGACATTTTTTCTTCATGTTTTAGATTTATTTGTCTCTGCCAGAACCTATTTTCTTTTAAATTTTTAATTCTACTTTGACGTTGTGTTTCTTTGACTTTTGTCATATCCACGGCATTAGGCCCATCCATAGTTGCTTTCTTTATCACATCTTTGGCAGCCTTGATTAGCTCATTTGCTTTGGGAGGATCAGCATTAAAGGAAACTGTAATGCCATACCTGTCTATAGGCTTTTTACTCCCTCCTCCTCTTACACCTACACCATATACACCGCCTTTATCTTCACGTAATTCCTCACGGAGTTTTATTCTGAGATATGCGATTGCCGAACTTAAAATGTATTTATTTTCAGAGTTGTAATCAAAGTCGCCATGATAATACATGTGCACATTAGTTTTTGGTGCTTCTCCAAATTTAATACGATTATTTACTCCTCCTTTCACAGCTCTTATTCCTAGGTCTTTCCATTCTTCTTCTCTACCAGTATTCGGCAAATTGCCCAAATACTTTTGTATATAACTTTTTATCTTTTCTTCATCAAAATTTCCTACGAAAGAAAAAGTAAAATCTGAGGCATCGGCAAATCTATCCTCATAGATATCCATTGCACTGTTATAATCCATGCTGTTCCAATCTTCATCTTTTGGCCATCTCATTCTAGAGTTGTTATCATATTTGATCTTACTCACGTGATCAGAGAAAAAATACTGAGGATTTGACATGAGGTTTTTATAAAGACCTTTCATACGGGTGGTATACGATGTATATGCTTGGATATCATTCCGTGGTTCATAGAAATACTTGTATACCATTTGAAACAATATCTCTAAATCATCAGGAGAAGATGTGCCATTAAAACCTTCAGAATACTCGCCTATAAATGGATTGATACCCACAGATTTTCCAGCTAATAATTTTTCTAGCTGTACATTACTAAACAGTCCTATTCCAGCTTCACTTACAATCTGGGCAGCATTCTGAGCATTCTGATATTGCTTATCATCATATAATGATGTTCCACCAGGACTGAAAGCACTAACCATTATTTCATCATTTTTAAAGTCGGTCTTTTTAAGATATACTTCCACACCATTAGCCAGTTTCATGTATTTCACGTCTACATCATCGTAAGTCTCCTCCTTTGTAATGGCCACGGGTGAAAGTTCTTTATCAAAGAATGGAGCATCTATCGCATCATCTACATATGCATCTACTTTGGCTCGTGACACCTTGTCAATAAGTGCTTGTATTTCTGCTTCTGATGGAAGAGGGGCTTCTTCCTTTTCGGGCCCTGTAACTATTACTACTCTACTTTGATCCCTTATCCATTTTTTAGCAAGACTGTTGACATCATTAAGTGTAATGGTTGGCAGATATTTTTTATAAAGACGGAGGGTTTGATCAGGTCCTGGAATAGGATTATTATCCAAATAATTATATACATATCTCATGGCAAGGCGACCTGATTCTGTTTTATCCATTTCTTTAAAATTTTTATCAGCTCCTTCCAAAGCTTGCTTCTTAGCTCGCACTAATTCTCCGGATGTAAAACCATGAAGTAGCACTCTTTTATTTTCTGTAAGAATGGCATTTAGTCCATAAATGGTTTTGCCTTCAGGTACAATAGCGAATGAGCTATAAGTATCCATATCTCCTACGCTGCTGCCATATCCTGAATTTGCAAATATGAAAGGAGGTTCGGCTGATTGTCGCAACTCATCAAATCTTACACCCAGCATTCTATTGTAAAGAGCATTCACTACGTTTTGGCGGTAATCTTTTAAATTTTTAATATGTACTTTATCATGCTTATACATGAGTTGTATTCTGGTGAAAGAGGCTTCTTTGTCAGAAGCAACAGTCACCAATGTTTCATCGTGTCTCGGCACATCAAATTTTGTTCTTTCTCTAGCATCCTGTACTGCAGGAATACTACCAAAAAGTGTTTTTATTTGATTCTCAACCTCGGCAACATTTACATCCCCTACTACTACTACAGCCATAAGATCAGGTCTGTACCAATCGCGATAAAACCTTTTTACTACTTCGTAATCAGCATTTTTAATTATATCTGGACTGCCTATAGGAAGTCTTTTGGCATACATCGATCCATGAAATAATACAGGGAAAGTTTTCTTCTGCATTCTCTGATCAGGGCTTAGTCTACTACGCCATTCTGATTCTACTACCCCTCTTTCTTTATCAATTTCTTCATTTTCAAAACTTATTCCATTTGCCCAATCCTTGATAATGAGCATTCCTTTATCAAATAATTCAGCACTATCCGTACGCACTTGCAGCATATATACTGTTTCGTCAAATGATGTATAAGCATTTAAGTCAGGGCCAAAACGTGTACCTACTGATTCTAAATAGTCTACAAGTTCACTCTTTTTAAAGTTTTCGGTACCATTAAATGCCATATGCTCTACAAAATGGGCAAGACCCAATTGATCTTCATCTTCGAGGATGGAGCCTGCATTTAAAGCAAGTCTTAGTTCTGCTCGATTTTCAGGTTTTTGGTTTTTTTGAATATAATAATTCATTCCATTTTCCAATTGGCCTGTGACAACTCTGGAATCTCGGGGTATTGGCATATTGCCCTCTTCCATAGCTTTTGGGGGCATTGGTTTGATCTCAGAAGTAGTAACGGTATCCGTTATCTTAGGACTGCACTGAACGATAAGAAAGAAAGTGAATAATACGAGTAAAACGCGAAAGGAAAATGTGTTCATAAGTTGAGTTTTTAACAGTTTGCTATAAGATTTGTTCCGAAATTAAGGGATTTGTGCATAATTAAGTCTTATAATAACGTTAACCATAAAACCTTAACAATGTTTTTATCAATAGTATTGAATACCTTTATTTTTGATAAAAATATCACTCATCATCACAAATATGGATAAGGTTACACTCCATAGAAAAATAGAAGCGTACTATAGAGGAGAGCGCATAAGCAATGCCATTTTATTTTTTATAGGTGGAGGTGCTATTATCTGGACTTTTCTTTTATTTTATTGGCGCCAAGGACACCTTTCTACAGGCTTCTTTATTTCTACACTTCCATTGGGATTGTTTTTTGTATTAACGGGTGGATATCGCTTTTATAGATCTTTTAAAAGATTTGATCGCAGTATGGTGGCGATAGATAAAAAACACTATTTTTTTAAAGAAGAACTGCCTCTTTTGGAAGAAAGAATTGAAAGGTTTCATCGTAAAAAAGGAATAAATACACTTGCATTCATTATAGGTATTTTCTCATCAGTATCTATAGCCATCTTTCAACTTAATCATGTATTTCTCGGTACCAGTATGAGTATTACTATATTTTCAGCTATACTTTTGGCATTTGATCTTTTTGGTCAATTCAGAGTAGAAGAATATCTTCATTATCTGAAAAAAACCTTTTAGTTCCTCTCTTCATAAACCAATAGGACTATTTTCGCAAAGTAATCATTTCCATGAAAATGAATAAGAATAAAAAGTTGACATTAGAAGGGAAATTTATAGTAATAGAAGGAACCGATGGGAGCGGCAAATCCACTCAAATAACGTTGCTTAGAGAAAAGATCGAAAAAGAAAACCTTTCAATACACACTACCCAAGAACCTACTGAAAGACCAATAGGAAAATTAATCAGACAAGTACTAGCTCATAAATTCTCGACGACAAATGATGTATTGGCCGGTCTCTATTTTTCTGACAGATTAGACCATCTTACCAATGATGAAGATGGAATATTACAACATTTAGCCAATGGCACATCAGTAATAGCAGATAGATATTACCTCTCCTCTCTTGCTTATAATAGCCTCAATAGCACGATAGAGTGGGTATATCATCTCAATGAAAAGTGTATGAATCTCAGAAGGCCTGACCTTACCATTTTTTTAGATCTGGAGGTAGGAGAATCGCTAAGGCGTATCCAGCAAGGAAGAGAAACTATTGACCTTTTTGAAAAAGAAGATGTACTTACGCAAATAAAAAAGAATTATCTCCTAGCTATTGACATGTTAAGTCCTAATGAAAGAATAATAAAAATAGATGCCAGTAAAGATCCTGAGTTAATACATGCCGAAATATGGGAACTGGTGGATAATATTATAAAAAGTAAAATTTGAATGTGGGATATAGAATAACAGATCCTGTAATAGAAATCGTTCTGTAATTATGTCATTTAATGGTAAGGCCTCAATATAATAATCATTATAGAAAGGCTGAAGGTTTTTGAGCTGAATAGCTAAGGACAACACCCTTGGATGGGTAGCGATTATTGTGATTTGGCGGTATTTTTGACCAAAAATAATGACAAATATTTCAGGTTACACCTGATATTGAGTATTTAGTATCTGAACAGAAACTGTCGAATTTTATAAATTAGAATATTTTGGATGAGAATTTAGTTTTTTGATTTTCGGTGATGCCTGAGTATCAGCGAGTTGAAAAAAAAATAGAATATCACCAAAAGAACTGTTTCTAATTTTGATGCGTTTTCGTTCAGACACTACTTACATTTGATGGGTGTAAATTATTGGTAATCAGGACTGTGCTCTTTATAAGAGGTGCATTTCAAATTGTCGCTTTTGTCACAATTTTTATTGATAAAAATTTCGCCAAATCTATCTGTATCTCATTATATGGTTAACGTATTGCTACCTCTCTGAGGTAATATTAATGACAAACTGAAATGCACCTTTTATAAACACATAGCTTTAAAAGAGAAAAGATCACCCCGAAACAAATCGAAATGATCTTTAAATCACCTTGGCTGAATTTTAAGGACAACAACTTTTTGCCATCCGTATCTAAAATTTATTTTTGAATATTTATTATTGTTATTTCATTTGGGTATATCATCATAATTTCAAAGATTTATGGAGGCCCATCACTTGCTCTTAACGTAGGTAGTAGAACCTATGTGTGGTTGATGTAAGTATTCCCGTAAGATGCTGTATTGGTAAGTGAGCATTTGAAGGACCTCGCAAAATCATTTTAAACTTTTAATTAACTGAATCTCATGAATGATATAGTTATCAATACTGCCAATCCTTATTGACAAGCCAAAGATAAGGCCCCTTTAAAGCCTCATACGTCGTGGTAAAACCGTATATTTAGACTAGGGAAAACCCCTAGAAACTCATATTTCGAGGCATATAATGATGCAAATCAAATGCATCAAGACTTGCTCTGGATTACGGATATTATACAAATCAGTAAGTGCTCAATAATGAGCCATTAAAAACACTTTGATGATCGAGGAGTAGAGTTTTCAATAATGATCCTAAAAAGGGAACTACTCCTTTAGTATCAAGTTTTAGGTAAAAAATATTTTATCACTATGCTTCGGCAATTTATGCCTCAAATCGAAGATGTTGCAACATAATCGAGATTCATTAACACATAAAATAAGTTAGTAATAGGGCTGCTATTAATACATAAATAGCCTATGTCTAGCAATAAAATAGCAATTTTACCTGCCTGTTTGACAGACAGGCCTCAAAAGCACTCCACCTGAGTAGTTACGAATAAAAAAAGGCCATCAAGATTTACAAGAATGAGGTATTCTAAGATGAAGTATCACAAAGTAATATCGTACCATATGGTACATTCTTATCGCATTACTGGTATATGAATCATTACTGCAGTGCCACGATCAGGACTGCTGTCCCATTCTAAATGCCCTTTTATCATATTGACACGACTTTTAATATTCTCTAAGCCAAGACCTTTTTGTACATTTTCTTCATCAAACCCTTTGCCATTATCTTCCACTTTTATGTATAGTTCTTTATTCTGCTGGGAAAGCTGAATATCGAGTTCTGAAGCTTCTGAATGTTTTATAGCATTGTTAAGGAGCTCTTGAATGATGCGATAAACATGTAATTTTTTTTCGTTTGAGAGTCCAGTATCAATTTTATTTGTATGAAGGAATATTTCGGGATTGCCAGCAGCAGAGTATCTATTAATTAAGTCATTCAGAGCTGCTGTGAGGCCTATTTTTTCTAAAGAAGCAGGTTTTAAATTACGAGAAATATCTCTTACTTCTCCACAAGCATAATCAATGAGTTCGTATATTTTTTGATACGATTGATCTGTAGTCAAAGAACGGTGATCCATTTGTAGGTCGTCATATTGCAGCTTTAAGGTAGAAAGTAATCCGCCGAGGCTGTCGTGTAAATCATTTGCTATTCGAGATCGTTCCTGTTCCTGGCCATTCATCATTGCTTCTAGACTACGAATACGCACATCATTTTGTAACTTCATAATACGTTGTCTATCCAATTCTTCCCGTTGTTGGGCAATTAGATTTCTGGTTTTCCCTCTTTGGTTATAATATCTTATTATATAATATACCGCCAAAATACCTACAGCTAAAAGTGCAGCAAAAGCAATAAGCAACCTTCTACTTTGTTGGAGTTTGACTTGCCCTTTTTCATTCTCATTCTCTAGATTTTCTATAGCCCTTTCTTTCTCATTTGCTTGATACTCCAATGCCAACTGGTTTGATATAGCAAATTTTTCACTATCTCTTTGCGCATCTTTAAGAGCATCTGCTTTTTTTAGATAATACAGTGCTTGTTCGTCTTTACTTTTCTCTTCGTAACATTTAGAAAGGGTTTCAGATATTTTTATTTCTATTCTATAAGGCAGGTCAGGTATAAGTTCAGCTTCCTTCAGGTTGGACATAGCCATTTCATAATTGCCATCCTTATAATAATAATACCCTACATCCATAAGCGCTTCTGCTGAATACTTCACTTGTTCTAATTTTCTTTCTAGCTTTACTACTGTACCTGCCATCTCTACGGCCTCTTCTACTTTTCCCATGCTACCTAAAAGCTGAGATAGAAGCAATCTGTTTTGAATTTCTTGGCTTTTGTTCTGTCTTAGCAATGATTTGTCCAGAGCTGCTGATACTACATCAAGGCCAATTTCAAATTCAAACTGGGCTAATAATACCCTACCTAAAACTGTGGCGGCTTCTATTTCTAAAAAATCTATATTATTTTCCTTATAAAAAGAGAGCGCTTCTTCAGACAATCGCCGAGCATCTTTTAAAAAAAGACCTTCTGAGGTATAAAAATTAGCTAACTCTATTCGAGCCATGTGAAAGCCAGCTTCATTTTTATCAATTTTAAAATAAGTAGAACTGGATGTCAAGTCTTCTACTACCTCTTTTCGCTTTAGGGGTAGAGTTTTATAAATCAAGGCTCTTTTATAATAGGCTTTTGCCAATGATTTAAAATCACTACTGACACGATATGCTTTGATTTCTTTATCTAATTCTTCTAAATTTTGAATGGAAGTATTGAGAATAGAGAGATCTAACTCTTCCTGAGGGAGGGATATGATTAAGAATGTGAATAGTATTACCATAATTGACCTGCTAAGCTCCTTTTTATTGATTTACTAGGAATTAGTGTAAACCCTAGTTTATTATACTAATTGAGTATATACTTTCGTATTAAAGTAAGGAACCCAGTGTATAAGATGAAGCATTAAGTTCCTTTCCTATGAACAAATTTATAAAATCCGATTATCTACTACACCATCAATAGTATGAATGTAGATATTAAATGGGCTAATAACTGAATATCATGATCAAGTTACTTATCGTGGATGATCACAAGATGTTTGTTGAAGGGCTAGAATCTATTCTAGCAAGAGAAGACGACATCAAAATCATCCACAAATGTTATGAAGGGAAGGATGTTTTTAATATGGCATTATTAGAAAGTATAGATGTAATCCTTTTGGATATCAATCTTCCTGATATGAGCGGTATAGAAATATCCAAACGAATCCTCAAAATGAAGGAAGACCTTAAAATCCTTGTGCTCTCTATGCATGATGAAGAAAGTTATATAACTGAAGTTCTTAAAAGTGGATCTTTGGGATATATATTAAAAAATACTGGCCGAAAAGAGCTCATTACTGCCATAAGAACGGTTGCTACTGGGAGGACCTATTTTAGCCAGAGTATTACAAATACTATCATGAATAGTCTCATGGACAGTAGTAAAAAACCTAAAACTCAAGAAGCACAAGTGCCTAAAATCACTCGAAGAGAAAAGGAGGTATTGGATTTGATACTTGAAGAAAATACAAATCAAGAAATAGCCAATTTGCTATTTATAAGCCTCAAAACTGTGGAGGCGCACCGCAGCAGCTTACTTTCTAAGCTAAATGCCAGAAATACTGCCGGCCTCGTTAAAAAAGCAATAGCTTTTAAATTGGCTATGTAGTGTCTGAATGGAAACTGTCGAATTTTATGAAATAGAATATTTTGGATAAGAATTTAGTTTTTTGATATTCGGTGACGCCTGAGTATCAGCGAATTGAAAAAAATTAAAATATCGTTAAAAGAACAGTTTCTAATTTTGATGAGTTTTCGTACTTACACTATGTAGTTAAGTAGTGTCTGACAGAAAACTGCACATTTTTAGAATTTTACATATTTTTTATTTTCTCTGATGATCATATCACTCGATAAACCATGAATTAGCGAAAAAATGAAATGATGTAGAATGTTGAATTTAAGTTTTTCGACCTTTATAGATTTTAGTGATTTCGATACATTTTTACGTTTAAAACAGAACATTTGTTCGAGCAAAATCAATGTGATAATACATCACACTCTATTGATAATCAAGGATGAATAAAATAGAAATGTAAAGCCAAATGCGAGTTTTGTTCTGTTTAGTAAAAATGTATTGAAATCACGTTAAGAAATCTATTTAGGGCAGTACTCTAAGAATGAAGCATAGTGCGCTTAAGAGGCAGTTATTTTTTTATCTGATTGAGGCTTGAAA
>JAZGFD010000182.1:0-37286 GCA_036479115.1 Saprospiraceae bacterium
ATTGCTGCCTGTTGCCGCGACGGTGAAAGTGACAGCGTCACCTGGGCATTTGGTGGCATCTGTTGGGTCGGTTGTGATGAAAGGTAGATTGCAATAAACTACATCATCAAAATCATAACTTCCTGCACTTGGATTAATACGAGTTATGGTAAGTGTGGTAATTCCTGCCCAATTTAGTGTATGTGTTTGCTGCCCCCCGGTATTAGGATTAAAAATATAAGAATGTGATAAATCTGAAGTGGCTTCAAAATTTCCCGAATTTCCAAATGGTTTTGTACGAAAACTTATCAAATTCCAAGTTCCGGCATCTTTGGAAATAGTAGAAAGATCTGGAAGATTCTTTTGAAAAATCACACCAGCACCAGCCTTCCAATTGGTAAAAGAAAACCCAGGCTCATTCGGACCAGAGTCAAAAGTCATCGTCGATTGTGCTGTAATAACAGTGGTGGCTAATAATACTTGAAAGAGTATAAATGTTAGTCTGATTTTCATGATTTATTTATTTTAATACATGATAGCCGTGAGTGGAGAACCACATAGGCTACCATGAATCAAATAATCAATACTTCTGGCTGATTAATAATTGAATAGACAAGTACGGTTCGTCGAAAAATCAATGTGATCTTGATTTACACAGAATAAAATCGAGGATCAGAGTTTCTGAACATTATCCAGAAACCCATCACCTCTAATGATTGTGTAACTTGTTGCGGTTTGCCTTAAGGGCGAACTCCCCGAGACGGATACATCCACTCTTTCACATAAAAACAAAGACTATTTCAACAAGTGACACATGACCTCTTTTGGTCTTCCACAATAATAAGTGCTTGGATTATATGATGGGATCACAGATGATGCAATCTGGGTTATAAATGATGCAATCTTCATTTTACGGTTTACTGATGTTGCATTTGAGTTCACTGATGTTGCATATTGCATGAATAGAGAGATAGAAAAGCAGAAAAATCAAGCAAAACGGATTTGCTTTATATATATTGGAACTATTATGATTGTGTAAATAATGAGACTATTATCCTATATTGTCTTTGTGTGTATATATGTAAATATTACACAGCTAATCATGGCTCAAGGCCATGTGACCAAGACTATCAACATCGAAGATGGATTGTCTCAAGGATTCGTCAGCTCATTGATACAGGCATCAGACGACTTTATCTGGATGTCTACCAAGGCAGGTCTCAATAGATATGATGGGACAAAAATAGTCGTCTTCACCCACCAAGACGAAGATGTATATTCTCCAGCTTCTAATTCTTATGCCTACCTATTTGAAGATCATCGAGACTGGATGTGGATAGTATATGACAACCTTAAGTCCATATTAGCAGATGTATATGATCCTAAGACGGGAAGATTTTATCACATTGATATTCCTTTAGAACAAAGAATAATACACCAATCAATAATAGAAGACCCATTGGGGCATATTTGGTTGGGCGGAGTGCGTATAAGCGTCAATGATGACTTATTGAATAATGTTGATTCTAAAGGCCACATAGATGTAGACTATAAAGAAGTATGGCACGTAGGTAAGCAATATATAGGAATCGCTAATTTTGGGCTATTGACGCGAGATTCTTCTTATTACCTTATCTCCAGACACTCCTTGTACAAAATAGATTGGCAAACACTTAGTCACGAGTTTATTTTTGAAGCACCTCCTGTAGCAAATCCATCGACAGTCAAAAGCATGTATGAATGTGAGGATGGCCGAATATTGGTGAATTTGGGTAAGTGCTACATTCTTAATAAAGACGAGTCCTTGACGCTTATAGAAAAAGAAGGGCCTAACAGTCATTTTTTGGATGTGAATGGTCATATTTTGTCAATAGCCAATACCATAAGTCAAGTAGATGCACTTTCGCCAAATGGCAAATTTTTTGAAAGCAAAGTTTCTTTTAGTTCTGAGATAAATCAGCTGTACAACCGTCCTGTCGTAGATCGGTCGGGTATGATATGGATGCCTACCAGAGGTTATGGTGTGCAACAAATGAATCTTAACAAAAATCGATTCAAAAGTATGGCTCCTAATAACTCTGTAAGAAGTATTCTCATAGATTCTGAAGGAGACATCTGGCGGATGAACAAAGAAAAGAATTTTTATACCCATAAAGCAGGAAAAGAAAAGGTGATTACTTCGTTAAAATGGGGGGAAATATTAGAAAGTTCAGATGGACAATTGTGGGTATCAAATAGTAAAAAAGGAAAATTACACCTGTATAGAATATCTAAAATAGATTATCTTCCTGAAAAAGTCCTGACCATTGATAAATATTTTAATCACAGTTTTGAATGCCGAAATGCACATATTTACGATGAGGGTATTTGGTTAATGGGCAGTAAAGAAATAGTGAGATATGATATCCACACTCATACAACCAAACACTATATCATCAGCAACAACATAGAAGATCAGGAAGTAAAAAAAGTGATTGTGACATCTTTTATTGTTGAAGACAAAGTGATTTGGGCTGCTTCTCGAGATGGTCTATTCAGATATGACCTTAGAGATGGAAAAGCTCAATTGACTAGGTTTTATAGTAATAAAACGGGGCAGAATAATCAGCTCAAAAATCATAGAATATTAGATTTATGTTTTGATCCAATTCGTCCTAATTTGGTGCTTTGGATAGGTACAGATGGCAATGGTTTGTCTCGCCTAGACATCGACTCAGGTACTTTTACCCACTTTACAAAAAAAGATGGCCTTCCAAATGATGTGGTGTATAGCATATTACCAGGCAGTGAAGATGATCTGTGGTTGAGTACCAACTATGGTTTGAGTAAATACAATATAGGAGAGGAGGAATTTGTGAATTTCACTACACAAGATGGATTACCCGACAATGAGTACAATACTTCAAGCAGTTACAAGGCAAAAGACGGCACTTTGTTATTTGGAGGTACAAATGGTATTACTTATTTTCACCCAGATAGCTTGCAACTCAATGATCATGTCCCCAAAGTAGTGGTTAGCAAAATTAAGATCAATAGCAAAGAAGTGATTCTGGATAAAAGTGGAGAAGGCAAGCAAAAAAACGATGAAATAGTGCATGTCAATGTTCCAATAAATCTTCTAAAAACATTGCACCTCCAATATTTTCAAAACCTGATAAGCATAGATTATGCTGCTCTAGATTACGTCAATCCTGACCAAAATAAATATCGCATTAAAATGGATGGGGTGGATGAAGATTGGATTTACGCTGAAAATCAGACTACCATTCAATATGCCAATATGAGCCCTGGCAAATACACATTCAAGGTGATGGGTTCAAATAATGATGGGCTATGGAGTACGACTCCCGCTTCTTTGGATATCATCATAAGACCACCATGGTGGCTAAGTAATATGGCCTATGGGGCTTATTTTCTATTAATAATAGGGAGTATTTATTGGACGTATAAATTTCAATTGAATAGAGCTAAACTACACAATCAGTTGGCTTTCGAACAGAAAGAAGCAGTACGCTTATTAGAACTGGACAAGACAAAATCAGATTTTTTTACCAATATAACCCACGAATTTAGAACGCCTATTACACTTATCCTTGAGCCTATCAGACAAATCCTCAAGCAGAAATTAGGCGATAATATCAGAAAAAATCTGATTGTGGCAAAAAATAATAGTGAAACCCTTCTACTACTGGTAAATCAGCTGCTGGATTTGTCGAAGATAGAGAGTGGGATGATGAAGACCGAGTACCAACGTGGTAACCTGCTTCATACTATAAAAAAGAACTACAATACTCTTGTTCCATTGGCAGAAAAGAAAGGACTCTCTATAAAAATGACTGGTATACAAACTATAAATGACAGTCACTTTGATGGTATAATGTTAGGACATGTCATTACCAATTTATTGTCGAATGCTATAAAATTTACTGAAAGTGGATCAGTAGAACTCAATGTAGATATTGATAGTAATACAGACAAAAAACATCATATAATCAGTGTATTAGATTCTGGAAAAGGAATATCAGAAAATGATCTTCCTAAAATATTTCAGCGTTTTTATCAGGCAGAAAATACTATGACCAAGACGGTACAAGGCACGGGTATAGGACTTGCTCTCGCCAAAGAACTCGCACAACTTATGGATGGAATCATCAGTGTGGAAAGCAAATTGGGAGAGGGTTCAACATTCAAAGTAATATTACCAATATCTAATGAAGAGAGCCATTCTACAGTATTAGAATTAGAAAATGACAGTGGTATTCATTTAGCAAATCAAGCTTCAGAAGGATTTCAATCAACACAGACCATACACACCAATAGGCCACTTGTTCTGGTCGTGGAAGACAATGAAGAACTAAACATTTTCATAAGCGAATCAGTGGGCAAAGAATACGAAGTAATCTCAGCCAGGAATGGTGAAAAGGGGTGCCAACTTGCCAAAGAACACATACCAGACTTAGTGGTAACAGATCTTATGATGCCTATCAAAAATGGATATGAGTTATGTGATGAACTAAAAAATAATGAGCTTACGGCCCATATTCCAATAATAATTCTTACTGCTAAAACCAATGTAAGAAGCAAGATAGAAGGCTGGGAAACGGGTGCGGATGCCTATATCACCAAGCCATTTCACACAGAAGAACTTCTGGCTAGGATTAAAGCACTTATAAAAGGGAGAGAGAAATTACAGCAAATCTTCCAATCTGGCTCTATACGAGGGGCTATAAAATCTAATAACGCGCAACTTAGGAAACTTGATCAAGATTTTCTGGAGAAAGTAAGTGATCTTATTCAACAAAATATAAGTAACCCTGATCTATCGGTCTCTTGGCTAAGCCAAAATATTTATTTAAGCCGTACACAGCTATTTAGAAAAATTAAAGCTATAACTGGCTTTTCTCCAAATGAATTTATACGTTATCACAGACTGGATATAGCCAAAGAGCTATTAGATCAAAATGATGTGACCGTAGGGCATGTCGCTTCTGAAGTAGGGTTTACTAGTGACAAGTATTTTTCTAGAATATTCAGAGAAAAGTTCGGATATTCACCGTATGAGAAAGCTATGGAATGCTAAGTCCTTTAGTAGGCTCCGTGATGATTGTAAACGGTGTACTTAATTATTGGTAACTACACATCCACAGTAATTTTGTTAAAAACGACTCTTTTTACGCTACTCTTGGGCTATTTGAATAACAAATAGCGCGGCTCATACATCTCAAATGAACCTTAATTAGCAAAAAATAATTCATTTTATTCAAAAATCTCTAAGGCGTTGTAGTTACAATTAATGAGTGATATTAGAATAAGGATGTGCTCTACATTTTGTCCAGTTTCTCTAATTTCCTTTTAGATACTTGTAATTATTCTGTACACTAGGTTAATAATTAATGATGTCCGATTAAAAAATAAAAATCGAGTCCATTGCAAGACGCAACAACAACCTTAGAGTTGAAAAATAAACAAAGATGGCATTGATTAAAAATAAACATTTTGTCAGACAGCCGATTTTCAGTCAGGTATTACAATGAACAGATCGTTCGAATGTAAATAGAGTAACTCGTAGAACAGGTAGTGATTGCTATTATAAGACATTTAATACTTGAGGCCATTTGGTCACTTTGCTGTATGAGACTTTCAGCAAATGCAAGACTATCAGAGGGTTATCAACAGGGTTAGCAAATACTCTATATTGTAATCATCATAGAAAGGCTGAAGGCCTTTAAGCTGAATAGCCAAGGGCAACGCCCTTGGTTGAGTAGCGATGATAGTGATTTGGCGTGACAATCAAACTTGATTTATTCCAATCCAATGTATAAAGCCTGCTATTCATTCTGTCAATCACAATTCAATAAATCCAGACCTTTATACTGTACAAATCAGTATTTTGGAAGTTAGTCTGACACCATTAGCTAATAATAGTCCTGCTATTCCATATCAAATGAACTTTACTTGGCAAAAAAATAACAATTTTTGCCACAGAAGCGCCCACTTGAGTAGATACAGTTGATACTAATATTTTAAGAGTCTTTGTCTTCAAACAGAGTTTATTGCTTTTTTAAAATTGGAGATGGTTTTATACTCCAGTTCTTTTATGTGTGGAGAGGTAAATAATTCCTTTGTAAGAATGCAAAAAGGTAATTCACTAGACGATGTATGCAAATGTCATTTTATAATTCACTGTGTTATAATTACAATTTTTTTGAATTTTTTAATATTTTCAAAGAAAAACAAGTATTTAACTTATTATGTACATGTTGTATATAATTGTTAATCAGCGTATTATTAAATTTTTATCATTATAATTAACTTTATAATTAAGAATTAATATCAATTTTTGTCTTTGTTTTGTCTTCTTTTTCTATTCATATTTACATCGTGATTAAGTTCACAACCGACAAAAGAGTCGGGATGTCCAAAATAATAATCGGATATGTTCATGGGATTAATGCATTGTTAAATAGTGAGTTGTAATCAAGTCAGAATATCTTGGCAACTTGTCTTCTTTCTTGTACTGCTCTCTATTTACAATCATTTTAGAATTAGAGGTTAAGATGATAAACATACATTTTTGGACTTTAGAATTTGAAATAAGTTTTGGTTAAAAAACTGTAAATACTCAAGAGGTATCAATTTTGGTTAATAAGATTCTTTTTTAGGAACACATTAGCTATTCCCCTCTCAAATCGAAGATATGGGAACATAATCGAGATTCACTAACGTATAAAATAAGTGAGTAATGGTGCTGCTATTAAGAGGAAAATAGCTTCGATTAGTAAAAAAGTAGCATTTTTTTTACTCAAAAGCATATCAGCTGAGTAGTTACAAAAAAGTTATTCTGTCCTTTTTATGGCTATACTAATTCAGAACGAGGACTTGTTCATGGGAATATAATTTGCAAGAGGCTGATCGAATAAAGGTTTGATCAGTCCACTTTTACTACCAAAATCAAAGAAATAAACAAAACTATCTAACCAATTAATTTGTTATTAAAGAATAACAAATTTTATTATTTTATTGTAATCATATGATTATCAATCTATTGTATAAATTATAATATTTTTTTTAATGATTAAATTAGAATTAATGCTATTTTTTGTCTTTGATTTACATCAAATTACTCTTCATATTTGAATTGTAATTAAGATTACACTCCGACAAATGAGTCGGACATCCATTAGGATATGTTCATGGGATTATGAATTGTTAATAGAGAGTTGCAATAGAGCTTTTAAAAAAGATCTTTCGGGACTGCAACTCACTATTAACAATCAATTCAAAAGGAGAATGGATTGTTAAAAAAAAAGTTTGAGAAGGTTTATAAAAAAATATCATTAAATGAGTTTTGGTTAGCTTATATGAGATTTTATTTATTCCCACACTCGTAAGTTTATAATACTACGAGATGTGTTCATGGGATTATAATTTGCGGAGCCGGTCGTAGGATATCAACGACCGGCTTTTTTTATTTACCTGCCTAATTGTTGTGCCACTCTGGGCTACTCCAGAATCATACCCGGCAATGCCCGTCTATATAGAAATTGGCTTGGTATTTTGTAGCTACTCAGGAAGTATCAATTTTTTTTTAAATAAAATTCTTTTAACACTATACTTCGACTATTTTTATAAGAATCACTCTGCTATTCTGATGAAAATGAACCTCTTCTATTAAAAAACGACAAAGTTTTTCTCAAAAGCGCCCACCTTAGTAGTTACTAAAACAAAACCATAATGCTGTTTTCAAAGTCGAAGCTTAAGCGCAAAAAACCAGTAATTTTTTTTACTTTGACCAATACACACATTCTTCAAGGCCACTCACACAACTCTATTTAAGGAATGAAATACCTATGCTTAGTTCGTAATTACTCAAGTGGAGCCAATTTTGGATAAAAAAAATTCTTTTTTTACCATATTTCAGCTATTTTTTTCGCCATAGCTCTGCTATGCCTCAAAAAATGAGCATTATCAGGCAAAAAAATAATAAATTTTTATCTCAAAAGCACACAACCTGAATAGTTACAAGAAAAGGTCTACTCAGGTGGAGCCAATTTTAGTAAGTATTGGATATTGTAATCATCATAGAAAAGGCTGAAGGCCTTTAAGCTGATAGCCATGGGCAAAATGCACTTGGTTGGGTAGCGATTGTTGTGATTTGGTGGCATTTTTAGCCAAAAAATGATGATAAACCTTTCTGGTTACACGATTGTGCCAGGTGCAATAGAATCTGCTCATAGAATAGTCATACAACGCCGAATGAAAACTATGAGGACAAAGATTGTCACTACGAGGAGTTCAAAACATGCTCTATTTAAAGGTGGTTTTTATGAGTGGCCATTGGGATAGGGTAGAAGAACATTTTAAAAAATCTGTTGTATAGCGAAAAAATGAATTGTACCAAATAAAAAAAAGCAGTTACAACTTTCGTCATAACTGCTTGATAATCAAGTAGGGGTGAAAGGATTCGAACCTTCGACCCCTTGGTCCCAAACCAAGTGCGCTAACCGGACTGCGCTACACCCCTGATTAATTTTTTTTGAGGATAAAATATTCTCTGCGGAGAGAGGGGGATTCGAACCCCCGATACCCTCACGAGTATAACACCTTAGCAGGGTGCCGCTTTCAGCCACTCAGCCACCTCTCCAATTAATATACTCTTTAGTATATCATATACTTTTTTTCTCAGGGAGGGCAAAAGTACTCTTACAATACTTACTATACAAGTACTCTCTCCAAATATTTTTATTCATATAGAAAAAAAGACATGTATTGAGATTGAGTTATTAAAAAAAAGTCTATCTTTTCCCTCACGTTTTCATCATTAGATCCTTATTGGTCATTTTTTTTTCTCAACCTGAGAGGTAATTTGACCAAAAATTTAGGGCGCCAAAAGAGGCGCCCGACTTTTTTCTCTCTTCTTTGATGCAAACTCTCATACATTGAAAGACCTCTCTTCCATATATTGAAGTTGTTTGTAACTACATCGCGGCTGAAGGTAAACTCATCAAAATTAGAAATAGTTCTTTTGGCGATATTTTAATTTTTTTCAACTCGCTGATACTCAGGCAACACCAAATATCAAAAAACTAAATTCTCATCCAAAATATTCTATTTCATAAAATTTGACAGTTTTCGTTCAGCCACTACATAAACTCCTACACATTTCTTCATAAAAATGATCTCTGTCCATTTGATTTTGTGGAAATTTTCTTACTACGATCTACGTAATTACAATATTTTTCACTTCATCACTTAAAGAGATTCCTGTTTTTTATCAGAAATGGCTGAGCCTGTGTAGTTATAAAAAGATAGAAAATATTCTGACTTGTAAAAGTTCAGAATAACAGGTTGGTTGGTTTTAACAGTTGCTTCTTATTAAACCAAAAGCATGCCAAAGAAAGAAAATTATTTTATTCAATGGTCATAACTACTTCGATGGAGCAAATTTTACTTTGAAATCGCTCATTTGAGTAGTCACCTTAATTTCAAAAAAAAGTAAATCTCTTTGTTTTCTGATTAACGAAATGCATAAATTTAGGGTAACTATAGGTGGAGCCAATTTTGGATAAAAAGAGTTCTTTTTCTACCATATTTCAACTATTTTTTTCGCCATAGCTTTGCTATGCCTTAAAAAATGGGTTTTATCTGGCAATAAACTAACAATTTTTTACCTCAAAAGTGCCCACCTGAGTAGTTGTCAATCTAGTAATGTGGTATAAGAATAGTTCACATGCAGAGAAGTTATATTATATTGGTGTTGATATGATAGTCTCTGGTACGTGGATAATTGTACGATATACAGAAATGATTAACTAATTTGGTTTAAATGGTCTATAAAGACATGAAAATCAAGATTACACGAAAAATGAATATGGAAAACCTATACGGATACGGTATCGGGTTAATATATATTTTTATATGAATATCAAAAAGTCGGGGTTAATAGCTGGGCCTTTGACTTTTCTGGCTATACTATTATTCTTCCACCCATCGGGCCTCAGTACGGAGGCCAATGCCGTCATGGCATGTGCAACATGGATTGCAATATGGTGGATTACCGAGGCTATTCCTATTGCAGTAACAGCACTTTTACCTATTATTCTCTTTCCTCTTACTGGAGCATTACCATTGTCAGATACTACTGCTTCATTTGGACATAAATATGTTTTTTTGTATGTAGGAGGCTTCATTTTGGCTTTAACAATAGAAAAATGGAACCTCCATAAACGGATAGCCCTTACCATAATAAATATCATTGGTACCAATGTTACTAATATTATTCTGGGCTTCATGTTGGCTACTGGTTTTCTATCAATGTGGATTAGCAATACAGCTACTTCAGTAATGATGCTACCGATCGGTATGGCCATCATTGCACAGTTAAAGGATAATCCCGATACTATAGAAGATGAAAATAAGATTTTTGGAAAAGCCCTTATGTTATCTATTGCTTACAGTGCTTCAATAGGTGGCATGGCCACTCTTATAGGCACACCTCCCAATCTTGTGCTGGCAGGTATAGTACAAGAAATGTATGGAGTAGAAATAACCTTCTCAAAATGGATTATTTTTGGCCTCCCGATTTCAATCCTTTTGTTATTTATATGTTGGAAATACCTTACCTCATTTGCTTTTCAATTTAAAAAAAAGACATTCCCTGGAGGGCGCGCAGAAATTAACAAACAACTTAAAGCTTTAGGCAAAATAAGTTACGAAGAGAAACTGGTACTAAGTATATTTTCTATTACAGCCTTTGCATGGATTACCCGATCTTTCTTTTTAGTGAAAATCTTACCTTCTATTGATGATACTATTATTGCCATGATATCTGCTGTCGCTTTATTCCTTATTCCGGCTGCAAAGGCAAAAGGAAGAAAGCTAATAACATGGGAGGAAGCTGTAAAATTACCGTGGGGAATTCTTTTGCTCTTTGGAGGCGGACTCGCTTTGGCAGAGGGTTTTAAGTCAAGTGGATTAGCAGTTTGGATTGGCAGTCAGATGACTCTTCTGGATGGAATGGCTCTGCTGTTAATGTTATTCATTCTGATTACTGCTGTAAATTTTCTTACCGAAATCACTTCAAACCTTGCAACTACTGCAATGCTTCTACCAGTTTTGGCACCTTTAGCTCTTACTGTGGATGTGCATCCCTACTTACTTATGGTAGGTGCTACAGTTGCTGCTTCATGTGCATTTATGTTGCCGGTGGCTACTCCTCCTAATGCTGTGGTTTTTGGTTCGGGCTACCTTACCATTCCTGATATGTTTAAGACTGGTATATGGATGAATATTATCTCGATTATTTTGCTTACGTTAATCACTTACTTTTTATTACCTATTGTTTGGGGTATTGATATTGGGACATTTCCTTTAGAATGGAAGTAGAAAAAATTAAAAAAATGGCAACTATTTAGGTGGGTGCCTTTGATATAAAAATGTACTATTTTTTTGTTATGCAGGGCTATTACTAACCTATTTTATTAGTTATTGAACCTCGATTATGTCGCCATATCTTCGATTTGAAGCGATAATAGCTGCAGTGTAACGAAAAAAGAGTTTTTTTCTAACTACTTTATATTGTAATCATTGAAAGACTGAAGGCCTTTAAGCCGAATTACCAATGGCAATGCCCTTGGTTGAGTAACGATTGTTGTGATTTGGTGGGTTTTTTAACTAAAAAATGAAGCCTTTCAGATTACACAAGATATTGCCCTGCTATGTCTGTGCTTATTGCCTTCCTTCGGCCGTGCTCTGGACAAGTATATGACCATAAAATAAGTTTACCTAAATGACCCTCTTATTATTGAATTATGCGTCTACTTTGGAAACTAACATTTTTCATAAAAAGAGTTGTTTTGCATGAAATATTCATTTTTTGAGATTCGGTGATGCCTGAGTATCAGCGAGTTGAAAAAAATGTAAAGTTTACCAAAATGTTTATGCTGAACTTGCTGAAGTATATTTTTTTGATTTTGCAAATTTTCGGAGTAGACTCAGCTGTTACTTTAGACAGAATACAAATGCATATTTAGTGTTACTACTTCACCAGTATTTCTGCTGACAATGCATCCATTATTGGTAGTGCTTTTGGCAATAATCTAAGGTGATGAATTTGTGGTGTTTCTTCAAAATTATAATAGGAGCCATTACTATTGTAAATGTCGTCTATATCTATAACCAGATTTATTTCTTGTGTGTCATCCAGATCTAAATCATTACTATAAATTGCTTCTCTGAATGCTTCGTCTGATCCGACATGAATTGCTACACTTGTCTCAAACTCTCCGTTGCCATCAAAGTCAATTTCCCCCTCTGTTTTATGAAAAATATAGCTGGACTATCCTATCCAGTATTCTCCATTATTTGACAATACATTGGTGTTTTCAAAACTTACTGGAGTCTTTGCGTTTAATTCTGATGATACACCAATGCTGAATTGTAGCTCGCTCAATCTTTCAGAAGGTAGATTATTAATAGTCAGTGTGATTCTTTGTTTGGCGGCTTCTTTGGTTTGTATTCCATCCAATAGGTCAATGTACTGTATGTCACCTATTAAAATAGAGTTATCATCTTCTCTGATGGGTTTCATGTTTGAAATGAACATGCTAAATATAGTGAGAAACATATCATAACCATCAGGATATCTAAAAGACTCAAACCCAACTACAGGTTTTCCTTTATTTTCTAATTTGATATTAATCCGAAGGTCTTTGGGCTATTATCATCTCTATCACCACAAGATGATAGAATAAAAAAAGGAATAAAAAGTATATTTAATAGTCGCTTCATCTGTTTCTGATTTTGAAAAAAAAGTGACGTTATCGAGTTGTTGTTTTCTAAAAATTCAAAGTATTAATACTATTAACTGTTGTAAAAATGATTTCTTTTTTAAAATGGCCAACCTCCACTTTAGTTATATTTTTCTGATCATCAAACTTGTCAATCATAATTTTATTCTCTATAACAAGGATGTTTTTGGCTTTCCATTCCACATTTTCCGAATGAAATGTTGCCCATATTGCAGGAAGAGCAGCTTCTGTATCAGTAAGTTTTAAACGAATAATCTGACCATTGAGAGTAATGAAGAGGTTTTTATCGATAAATCTTTGAATGAGGTCATCGGCCCCTTTGTAGTTATCAGGCAACTCTTCACCAGGTACTAGGCCCATAGCGTTTTGAAGGTCATCTAAAAAAACCTTACTCACTACTTCTATAGCGTCTCCTGATCGATGAATTTCGGTAACAGAAAGGTGGATTTCGTGGTCGGAAACAAAAGAAGGTAAAAAACATATATAAAAGATGAATGGCATCATAACGTAATAACGCAGATTTAAATAAATGTGTTTTCAATAAAAAGTTAGAATTTTGTGAAATGAAATTGAGGTTGCTTAATTCGTTCTGAGCTCAAGCATTTTAATGAAGTTATTTAAAAACATGGTGTTAAATTATTGGCAAGCCACCGATAGAGCATTTCTAGTTAAAACACCCTAACTTTACACAACAATGACTTATAAATTGTCATATCGGCTTATTGCCATTTTTATGGCCATGTTAATGTTAATCTCATCAATGGGACTTTCTTTTGATATGCACTTTTGTCAGGGGCATCTCCAAAATGTTAGCATGTTAGGGAAGGCTCAATCTTGTCATGAAATGGCGAAAAAGGCATTATCGAGTCATTGTAAAAAAATGCTCCCAACTTGCCACCAAAATACAAATAGTACAAAATCATGTGCAGATAATAATTGCTGCCAAAATGAAAAAGTAACCCTAGAAAGTTTGGACAAGCCATTTACTAGCCCTGAGATTAAAGATTTGAGTGACGTTAATATCAAGGTATTATTCGCTTTGATACATAGTTATTGTCTAACTGATTATTCTACTCTTAAAAACAAAATAGAGTTTATTCAATTCGAGCCACCTCCTGATGACAAGGACTTACACGTCCTTTACCAGTCCTTTCTTATTTGATTTTTGCATTTTTTTATTTTTCGCTCTTACAAAAGATGATTTTGTTTGAGTTATTGTTATTTGTTATTATCACAACAATAGGAGTAAATAATGTTAAATCATATAATAAGATTCTTCTTAGAGAATAAACTGATCACATGGTTAATGCTCTTACTATTCGTAGGATGGGGAATAGTCACAGCCCCTTTTGATTTTGGGGTGGATTGGTTACCACGCGACCCCGTGTCAGTTGATGCCATTCCTGACATAGGCGAGAATCAACAAATTGTATTTACCAAATGGATGGGAAGATCACCACAAGACGTGGAAGACCAGATAACTTATCCCCTCACTTCCTCGCTGCTTGGCATTCCAGGAGTAAAGAGTGTAAGAAGTAATTCGATGTTTGGTTTTTCCAGTATTTACCTGATTTTTAATGAAGATGTGGAATTTTACTGGAGCAGGAGTAGAATTTTAGAAAAACTAAATTCACTTCCATCTTCGCTTTTACCTGATGGGGTTTCTCCTACACTCGGGCCTGATGCAACAGCACTTGGACAAATTTATTGGTATACCCTTGAAGGACGAGATCCTGAGGGTAACCCAACAGGAGGATGGAATCCTGAGGAACTCAGGTCTATTCAGGATTTTTACGTGCAATATGGGCTCCTCGCTTCAGAAGGTGTTGCAGAAGTAGCATCTATAGGTGGATATGTAAAAGAATATCGTGTAGACGTAGATCCTGAGTTGTTAAAATCAAAAGGATTATCTCTTTCAGATCTCATGGGAGCTATTAAAGGTAGCAATATCGACATTGGAGCTCAGACTATAGAGATTAATCAAGCAGAATACTTCGTGAGAGGGCTGGGCTATATATCTTCAATAGAAGATATAGAAGAGAGTGTAATACAAACAAGAAACAACATCCCCATTACAATAAAGGATGTAGCCAAAGTGTACCTTGGGCCAGCAAATAGGAGAGGATTACTCGACAAATCTGGAGCAGACGCCGTAGGGGGTGTTGTAGTGGCCAGATATGGTGCCAATCCACTACAAGTTATTAACAATTTAAAAGAAAAAATGAAAGTAATCGGCCCTGGATTACCTTCTAAAACATTAGCGAATGGCACAATATCTCAGGTTACTATTGTACCTTTTTATGATCGTACACAACTTATTAACGAAACTATAGGAACGTTAGAAGAGGCATTAACTCTTGAAATTCTGATTACTATAATTGTCGTCATTCTTTTGCTCTTTAACCTTAACTCTTCTCTACTTGTAGCAGGTACTCTACCAGTAGCCGTATTGATGTGCTTTATAGCCATGAGGTATTTTGGTGTAGATGCTAATATTGTAGCTCTGTCGGGAATTGCCATCGCTATTGGGACAATGGTAGATATGGGCATAGTGCTCACTGAAAACATATTAAGTCGAAAAAATAAAAAGGGCAACAAAGAATCATTGCTCTCTACGGTATATGAAGCCACCACGGAGGTGGGTGGGGCAGTACTTACTGCTGTGGCAACTACCATTATTAGCTTCCTACCAGTATTTGCAATGGAAGCTGCCGAGGGTAAGTTATTTCGACCACTTGCATTTACTAAAACATTTGCTTTGTTATCAGCGGTAATCGTTGCATTGTGTTTTATTCCTCCATTGGCACATAGCATATTTAGTATCAAAATGGACAAAAATAAAATGAAGTTGGGAGCCAATGTCATTGCTTTTATAAGTTCAATTATTGCTTTTTTTATTTTCAATTCTAATTTTATTTTAATAGTCACTTTACTCAGTATAATGGGTATTGGAAAGTGGATTATTAATCATTATCTTCCTAAAAGGACTCACTTATTTTCAATCTTATCCAATGTGGTTTACGCCATTTTTATCGCCATTTTCCTCACCAGAATATGGATGCCACTTGGCGTAAATAAGTCAATATTTATTAATAGTTTTTTTGTTCTATTGATCATTACAATACTCTTGAGCTTTTTTTGGGTGGTTATTCATTTTTATGAAAATATCTTAAGATTTCTCTTGAAAGTTAAGGTGGTATTTATACTTATTATAACATTCATTATCTATAGCGGCTTTCAAGTATTTTCTAATATTGGTCAGGAATTTATGCCTTCTCTTAATGAAGGGTCTTTTCTACTTATGCCTACTTCAATGCCTCATAGTGGGGTGGCGGAGAATCAGAAAAATTTGAGATTACTAGATATGGCAGTTACTGCTATTCCAGAAGTAGAATCTGTAGTAGGTAAAGCAGGTAGAGTGAATAGTGCTTTAGACCCTGCACCAATGTCAATGTACGAAAATATAATCAACTATAAATCTGAATACAAAACGGATGATAGTGGGCATAAAGTAAGGTACCGGTTTGAAAAAGGAGAATATATTTATAATGATAATGGCGAACTTATTTCGGATAAAAAAGGCAGATATTTCAGACAATGGCGGAGTCATATTCTTTCTCCCAATGACATATGGAATGAAATAATAAAAGTTACGAAACTCCCAGGGGTAACATCTGCTCCAAAGCTGCAGCCTATAGAAACAAGGCTTGTGATGTTACAGACTGGAATGAGGGCTCCAATGGGCATTAAAGTAAAAGGCCAAAAATTAAAAACTATAGAAAAAGTTGGCCTTGATCTTGAGCGTCATCTTAAAGATGTAAAAGGCGTAAAAGATGCTGCTGTATTTGCCGAAAGGATAGTAGGAAAACCTTATTTACTCATTGATATTGACAGAGCAAAGATAAATAGATATGGACTAAATATAGTACAAGTACAGCAACAAATACAGGCCACTATAGGGGGAATGACCATGACCACTACTGTAGAAGGAAGAGAGCGTTACCCTATCAGAATAAGATATCCTCAAGACAATAGAAGTAGTATAGAATCTCTAAAAAACATATATCTACAAACACCCACCAATGGCCAAATACCACTCGGTGAAGTAGTAAACATTAGGTACGAACAAGGCCCACAAGCCATTAAAAGTGAGGATGGATTTCTTGTTGGTTATGTATTATTTGACAAAGAAGATGGCTATGGCGAGATTGATGTAGTAAAAAATGCACAAGCTCATCTAAAAAAACTGATAGCCCAAGGGGACTTGGAAATTCCTCCTGGGGTGAATTATCATTTTTCCGGAAACTACGAGCAACAGGTGAGGGCTAATAAACGGCTCGGTCTAGTGATACCGATTTCTCTTGTCATAATTTTTCTAATACTATACTTACAATTCAAATCAGTCACAATATCCTTAATGGTATTCTTAGGTGTATTCGTTGCTTTTGCTGGAGGATTTATCATGATTGGTCTTTATTCGACATCTGGATTTTTAGATTTTGATCTCTTTGGAACAAATATGCGTACACTATTTCAAATTAACCCTATCAACCTTAGTGTGGCAGTATGGGTAGGGTTTTTAGCCCTTTTTGGGATTGCTACTGATGATGGTGTGCTCGTGGCCACATTTCTAAAAGATAGCTTTAAAACAAACACCCCTCAGTCCATTTCTTCTATCAGAAATGCTGTGGTAGAGGGCGGAATGAGGCGGGTAAAACCTGCTATGATGACAACAGCCACGACAATACTGGCATTGCTACCCATACTCACCAGCACAGGAAGAGGATCGGATATAATGATCCCTATGGCCATACCGTCTTTTGGTGGTATGACCCTTCAGGTGATTACTATGTTTACCGTACCTGTGCTATTCAGCCTTTGGAAAGAACTACAATTTAGATTTAATTCTAAATCAAAAAACATATGAATAAGTATATTATTTTAATTATTGGTCTCGGCTATATCTCTGCCCTTCAAAGTCAGTCTGTAGATGAATTCATCGCTATGGCACTGGACAATAACAAAGGTCTGGAAGCCATAAGACTTAATTACAAAGCAGCAAAAACTAAAGCAGATCAAGTTGCGGACTTTCCTGATCCTAAAATCAATTTAGGTATTGGCGTATTGCCAATAGAAACTCGATTAGGAGCTCAAAGATTTAAAATAGGTGTCACACAAGCTCTACCTTGGAAGGGGCTACTAAATGCCAGAAAAGAAGCTGTTGCGTCTAAAGCAGAGGTAATGGCTTACTTGGATGAAGTCAAGGAGATAGATATAGAATTTGAAATAAGAAAAGCCTATTCTACATTGATCTATTTAGAAGATAAAAAATCAATAGTACGAAGCAAACTAGATATTCTAGATGTATTAGAGGAGCTAGCAAAATCTGCCCTGAGAAGCGGAAAAGGTAAACTTAGCAACGTGCTTTTTATCCAAAGAACACGTGAAGCCATAATTTCAGATCTGCACCTTTTACAAAAGCAAAAAGAGTCTCCTACAATTATGATCAATAGATGGACAGGCAGAAATTTGAAAGAAGCTATTGATATAATTCCTCTTGTATCCCAAATCTCTAATATGGATATTCATATCTCTTACGCTGAGTCAGGACACCCCAGTTTCAATGTATTAGAAAGTGAGTCAAAAGCATCTAAGAAATCTGTAGATTTAATAAAATACGAACGTAAACCTAAAATAGGAGTGGGACTTGATTATGCATTCATAGATCGAAGAGATGGTGTAGAATTAATTGGAAATGGAAGGGACGTGCTCATGCCTATGGGCAGCATATCTATACCGATCCACACGGGTAGATTTGAAGCACGAAAGCAAGAAGACAAACTAAAACAGGAGGCTATATTAGCCAAAATGGAAGACCTTAAAGATAGATATAAGGCAGAAATATACAAAGCAATATCAGATATTGAATATGGTGAGATGGAGGTAAAGAAAATGAAAGGACTCACTGATATTACAAAGGAAACATTGAAATTACTGAGAACAGAATATGCCAGTGAGGGTACAAAATTTGAAGAGTTATTGCGATTGGAAATGGAGCTAGTCGAGTATGATTTGGTAGTTGCAAAGACGATATATAAGAGGTTATTAGCGAAAGCTGTTCTTGCAAAATATCAGTAACATCTACGTAAATTCATGTGGGATAAAATATTATAAATAATTCGTAATAATTCGTAATAATTCGTAATAATTCGTAATAATTCACACAATTAAGTGTCAAAAAAGATTCAAAAGATTAAAATTATATAAAAATGTCAACATATAAATATTACTTACTCGGCATAATAATATTGTTTGTGGGTGTAGCAATCGGCTGGATATCAAAACCCAATGTTCATACAGAAATGCAAGAAAATTTTGATCATACAGGTAGTAAAATTGAACATTCCCATGATGACATTGAGGCAATTTGGACATGCTCGATGCATCCGCAAATACGACAAAATGAACTTGGAATATGCCCTATTTGTGAGATGGATTTAATCCCTTTGGATAACAGTCTTTCTAATGATGATCCTACAGTATTACAAATGACAGAAACCGCAGCTAAATTAGCACAAGTGGAGACAACAACTGTAGGAGAGGTCAGCATGGCTTATTCCACATCATCTATAAAAGTAGATGGTACAGTAGAACTAGATGAGAGTTCTATCAATTCTCAGAGTTCGCATTTGGGAGGAAGAATAGAATCTATACATGTTAATTTTGAAGGCGAGTATGTTAAAGCAGGGCAGAAAATTGCAACTATATATTCTACTGATTTGTTGGCAGCAACTCAAGAACTGATTACCGCTGCCAAGTTTGAGGATAAAGTACCCGGGATTAAAGATGCAAGTATCCAAAAACTAAAAAACTGGAAAATAAGCGATCGTCAAATTCAAAATATATTTACTTCAGGAAAACCAATTGAGACAATTGATATTTATGCCGATCACAGTGGGTACGTGCTTAATAAAAAAGTATCTCTGGGCGATTATATCAAAACTGGACAAACTTTGTACACTATAGGAAAAACTGACAGACTATGGCTGATAATGAATGTGTATGAATCTGATCTAGGGAAGGTAAGGATAGGGCAAAAAGTAACATTCACAACTCCTTCATTAGGAGAAACTAAATTTACTGCAAACATAAGTTATATAGAACCACTACTCAACCCTATGACAAGAACGGGTGTGATAAGAGCAGAAATAGCCAATACCAGAAAAAAACTAAAACCTGGTATGTTGTTAAAAGGCCATATCAGGGCCATATCATCAACAGCCATATCAACATCAGTAGTGGTGCCAAAATCAGCGGTGCTTTGGACAGGGGAACGGTCGGTGGTATATGTTCAATTGCCAGATACAGAAGTGCCCTCGTACCAATATAGGGAAGTGACTATCGGCGATCAAAGCGGCAACATGATTTCAATTTTAGAAGGTATTGAGAATGGAGAAACTATAGTGACACATGGTGCTTTTGCAATAGATGCTGCGGCTCAATTGAACAATAATATGAGCATGATGAATAAAAATGTGAGTATTAAGAAAGATGAACATGATGATGTTGTACCTAATTATACAGAGGAAACTCCTGAGGATTTTAAGGATCAATTAGATGCCTTGGTGCAAGAATATATATCTTTAAAGGATGCTCTTGTGCTCACTGACCCTAATGCAGCCACTATAGCTACAAATGAATTGTTGGATCAGACAAAAAAAATCGACATGCAGCTCCTTCAAGGAGAAGCGCATATGTACTGGATGGAACAATTAGGAGTAATTACTGCTCATGCAATAAAAATTACAGAATCCGTAGATGTAGAAGAACAGCGCAATCAGTTCGACTTCCTTTCACAAGGTATGATCAGCAGCCTGAAAGCTTTTGGTACCAGGGAGAATACGTATTATGTATTATATTGCCCAATGGCCAAAGGAAACCAGGGAGCAGATTGGATTTCAGCTGAAGAGCAAATAAGAAACCCATACTTTGGAGATAAGATGATGAAATGTGGTAGTGTAAAATTGGCGCTATGATTTGAATTTTCTTAATAATATATCTCTCTATGATTTTTTTTACAAACATTAAAAATTTTAAATTATTTTAATTGTAACTACTCATGTGGAACCAATTTTGGATAAAAAATATTTTTTTTACCGAAAAAACGACCACCTTTAGTTACTTCTAATTAATATTGAAACAATGAAAAATATCAAATTTGTTTTTATCCTTATAACCATACTGGCTGTAGGTTTTACCTATTCTTCATGTGATAGCAAAGCAAAGAATAAAGACACTATAGAAAAACAAGGCAAAGAATATACATCAGCGTATGTTTGCCCTATGCATTGTACAGGAAGTGGTAGTGATAAAGTGGGCACCTGCCCTGTATGCAGCATGGATTATGAAAAAAATGAAAACTATGAGCCTCATGGCCATAAGCACGATGAGGACTCTCATGATGGTCATAATCATTAGCCTTTTTATCGTTTGTATATCCGAAACTCCTGAATTGACGTAAATTGTGTTGTCGCTGTTTGGGCAATATTGCGGTACACTGCACCTTCACATTCTTAGGAATTGGTGGCTATAGATGTGATCGGTATGTTGTAGCTGTTTTACTTCGTCACCTAAACAGAGAACTAAACAAGGTAAAGCGCACCAATCCTCTAAATAGCGCATCAATATAAGCAAGCTGTAGGTGCAGCACATCGTAATATTATCGCAGGAAACATTATAAATGACCACTTCATGTTTGATGGAAAAATGTAAGTACTCAATATCGTAATATTTTTAGAAAGACTGAAGGCCTAGAAACTAAATAGCCAAAGGCAACGCCCTTGATTAAGTAGCGAATGTTGTGATTGGACGATATTTTTAATCAAAAATGATGACAAATTAGCCCTTTTACACAAGCTATTGAATTTAACCACTACTAAAGCAATAGGGTAGAAGACATGGTATGGTAATTGTATATACCTACTAGATATGCATTAATTTATATATTATAAAATTATTTAATGTGAAAATTTTTGTATATCTTTGCCTGTAAAATTAATACTAACCTACAGTACACTTGTTTCTTAGGCCCCAATCTTAAGAAATCAGAACCCAGTGTAATATTTAGCAATTCATTTTAGGTTTTGTCAAATTTAATTTTGATAATCTCAAAATTCGTTACTTATATTTTGAGGTTGATATTGTCTTTTTAAAAAAAGACAGCCAGATTACCTTTTGATAAGAGAGACGTTTCTAATTCATGTCTTTTGTTGACCGTGTTGTAGTAGGGGTACAGTGATGATTCTTTTGTCATTCTAGTGGCTCCCACAACTTTTACCGATTTATTATTAAAACAATTCAAAAAGCTAAAAAGCCACCTTCATAGGTATCTTTTCAGCTCACTTTTTTTGATATAGACTCTATTTGTTTTAATAATAATACTAAAGATGAAAGTAAGTTATAAACCCACAGCTACTAGAAAAAGAAATTTTATAGGAAAGCCCTTTTCTACTCCATTATCTATTCCCTCCTCGTATGGACTTTTATTCTGTAACAGAATATGGGTGACAGCCCTTTCTTTGGCATTTGTACTATTTATTTTTAACCCCAGTACAGCAAAAAACTTGTCCACCCTCGATTCCCATGGCTCTTCTGAAGACAGCCATATTCAGTTCAGATTTAGTAATGCACATCTGAACACTGACAAATTGACTTATACCATTGATATTGAGGTATATACTTCTGTAGAAGCATCCGCCTTATATGCTATGAATACCCGCTTTTTTTATGAGGCCGATGATTTGGAATTTACTTCTATATCTAATTTCAAAAAAGGGTATGGACTTATCAATACATTGAATCGGCCTATCATTGGAGCCAAGGGCAGTGCAAAAAAAATGTTTAATCTAAGTGGAGTAGCTGGATATATAAATGAAGGTATTGAGTTGAAAAATGTCGATGTTCAAGATTGGCGGGTAAGTACATGGGAGAAATTAGCTACTGTTAATTTCAAAGTGATATCAGATTCATTTAGAGATTCTGGATGTGCCTCACTGGTCTGGGACAAACAAAAAAATATGGATGAAGGTGGATTGCTACTGGGCTCTATGGGTACCACTGCCACTATAATTGGTTCTTCCTCTGGTGATCTGGAGTGTACAAGTGCAGCATGTGCATATATAGATTTTAATTGGGAAATGACTTCAATCACAGCTCCCTTTGGATTGCCTCAGAAGAATGATTGCATCCTATTTGCAAATGACATAGAAGATGAAATTGTCATATCTGAAGAATATATTTTAGAACAGAATACTCCCAATCCATATTTTGATAACACTACTATAGCATTCTCATTACCTCAAGGAGAGGAAGTGACATTTACAGTGTATGATGCCAAAGGAGTCCTCCTCCACAGCATCACCGAGACCTATTCTGCTGGAAGACATAGTATCGATTTAGATCGAAATATAGAATTGCCTACAGGCACTCTTATGTATATGATCGAAACCGAAAACTATGTTTCTGGATATCTGAAAATGATAAGATTGAATTAATCAAAAATCAACAATAATATTTAAAACAAGTAACAATGACTAACTGCTTAAAATACTTTATCTCGATATTTTTCATGACGAGTTTTTCCCTTGCCTATAGTCAAAATTCTGAGGTGAGCATAAGATTTGCAAATCCCTCTTTTGACTGCATGGCCAAAACATATTGCCTAGATGTAGAATACATGTCTGACAATGTGGCTGATACATTGTATGGTACCAATGTCAGATTCTTTTATAACTCAACAGAATTGACATTTAAGGAATTAAGAAATTTTGCACCAGACTATGGTATTGCATTATCATTTGCAGCCCAGACAGGCATCTCCAGTAGTGGTGCTAGCTTATTTAATTTTGATAGTGGAGAAGCGGCTACTTGGGTGAATGGTGGTATAGAATTGCAAAATATCAATTCCGGAACTGAATTGGGATCTGGAACATGGACAAAATTCTATGAAGTATGTTTTGATATCCCAGGTAATCCCTCTAATGTCAATGATTTCTGCCCAGAAGTGATTTGGGACCTAGAAACTGATAGAAATGATGGCGGATTTTTTCCTGGTAATGATGGCGTAGTCATCACCATCAAAGATGGGTCAGGGTCTAAAGTATCCGATGAGGTTGTGGAACATCTTAACTGGGATTATTCAGGTACGGGAGCAGCACCATATGGGGATTATGCCCAAAGCGTAGGCGGATGTGTTACAGAGAGCTGTGTAGTATGCAATGTGCCATCCACTGCACCCCCACTCAAATCACCTTAATAAAAAATACTGAGTATCAAATTGAAATATTATGTATTACAATATAATTAAGTATGAGTCCACTCCGTAAACAGAAGATTTTCATAAAAAGAGTTGTTTTGGATGAAATTTGCATTTTTGGAAATTCGGTGATGCCTGAGCATCAGCGATTTGAGAAAAATGTAAAGTTCGCCAAAAGAAACATTTTTGATTTTTTATGTTTCCGTAGTGGACTCAAGTATACCGTTCAATTCATGATTTAGGTCGTCTATAATGACGTCATAAAGCAATATTGTCTTATGGACAATACCACCCAATATTATTAGAACAATTCATTGATTTATTGTGCATGGGGGTGCATAAGTTTAATTCCTCATGTACAACGCTTTGCCATTCATACTTGTGAGCAATACACATGCTGTACACATATTGACCGTTGCGAAGCTATAAAATCAATTCTTTATTAAAAATTGATTAATAATTATATCTAATGATGAGTTCTAATTTACCAACTACCAGACATTTAAATCTTTCAATTATTAACATAACAAAATTCCGATTTCAGAGGATTTTCTCTTTGGTATTAGGAGTTATGTTCATGTTTTCATTCACAAGTGATGCGAAGTCATTTGAGACAGAAACCCTTAGCAAATTATTTAATCCTTTTGAGGCTATTCATCAACTTTCAGATGGAGCAAAACGTGAACTATCAAAAGAATTTTCTGAGAATGCGGAAAGGATGAACTATGCTTTTTCCTTGGCATCCTTCACCGTATCTAGTCTTAGTGATAGTGGAACAGGTTCTCTTAGAGCTGCCATGACCTCGGCGATTAATGCTGGCAATGGCCCACATACGATAACCTTTACGGTATCAGGTGACATCATACTCGCTTCTAATTTACCTACTATTACCATCTCCGATCTTACAATCGATGGAGGCGGGAATATTACAATTGATGGCAACGGTAATGATATAGCTCGTAGAGTATTCTATAGTAATGGAGGACGATCAGGATTGACATTCAAAGGAATGGATGTTAAGAATACAGGGTTGGAACCATTCCGTTTTGATGGTAATGTCAGTGACATTACAGTAGAAGATGTAAGTGTTTATCATGAGGTAAATAACTGGATTGATCGGGCCATATATATTCCTAATAACGTAAATGGATTAACCGTCAAAAACCTGGACCTTAAGAATAGACAAAATATTGCTGATGGGGCCATATACATTGCAGGTACAGCAACCAATGTCATGATTGATAATTTCACTTTAAGTGAATCAGGAGGAGGAGCTGGTAGAGCCATACAAATTAATGGTGTTTCTAATATGGTTACAGTTAAAAACTGTGACATTGATTTAGATTTGGACGCATCTACTAATAATGCAGATTATGGTTTTAATTTTGCTGGAGCTGCTACTGATATTACAATTGATAACTGTGTATTAAGAAGTGTAGAAATAAGGGCAATACTTTTTGGGAGTACAGCTACAAACGTAGATATTACGAATACTACAATCTATAATAATGCAGGAGATGGAGTGAAAGGAAATGGCGGTATCTGGTTTGTAAATACAGCAACCAATATTACCATAGACAATGTTCTTATTGAAGATTGTGATGAGCGAGGTATCATCTTTGATCACTTTGCAGATACTATTTCTATAACAAATACTACTATTACCAATGCGGATGGAGGTACAACTACTCAACTGATAGATTTTGATTTGCCAGTAACAGAGTTGACATTGAACAATGTAACGCTAGATGGAGATTTTGATGGTGAGAATAATGCTAATGATGCAGATTTCGGAATTGTTTTTAATAATACGATTTCTGGTGTATCACTTACTAATGTATCTATCAATGGTGTAGATGAAGATGGCATTCATGTATGGACTAATGTCACCGATTTATTATTGGATAGTGTAATGATGACTAATATTGGAGTCTCTGGGACGAGTGACGGTATAGAATTTTACAATGGGTCGCCAAGAACAAACGTCGAAATCAAAAATTCTACTTTTGATAATACAGGTCGAGCAGGCATATTGATTCATTCTGGTCACGCCACTAATGAATTTAATATTCATGATAATATAATTAGAAATAATACGGTCGTTGATGGACGTGGTATTTGGTTTCACTCTGGAGGTGGTGTTAAAGAGATTTCTATAACAAATAATGAAATTTATAATAATGGCGGACTTGCCATCTATAATGCTCATGTGGATGGTCTCCTTGTATCCCAAAACTCCATTTACAATAATGGCGATATAGGCCTCGACAATGGATTAAATGACGGTAACTGCGGATATGAATTAAAAGGTGGAGACTCTCCTCTGATTACAAATTCAGTATCTACTGGAGCAACTACCTACGATGTATCCATACTGCTCCCCGCATTTTGTGCAGGAGGTAAATGTGATGTTGAGATATTTATCAATGATGAATGTGATAAGCCATTCCAAGGAAGACAATATGTCCAGACATTTGCTAACATGACATCGGGTGCAACAACAGTATCTGTCACATGTGCTACAGGAGAATGCCTAGATGAGAAAAAAGGATTCTGGACAGCTACATTGATCACAGAAGGTTGCTCAGCTACAGATAATACCTCAGAATTTAGTTCTTCTCGAAATTTACTTTCTAAAGCTCCAGGAGGAGTTACAGGAGGTTTACAGTTTTGGGTAAAGGCCGATGCAGGCACACATACTAATAGTGCAGGTGTATTCATTTCTAGTCTAGCTAGTGCATGGATAGATCAATCAGGTAATGGTTATGATGTCGATTATGTAGGTGGTACTCCAGAATTAATAGATGCTGGAATAAACTTTAACCCTGCCATTTTTACCAATGGCGACTTTATGCGTATTGATAATACTACAAATAGATACTTCTGGGAAAATAATACTGAAGGAGAGACATTCGTCACTCTAGCAGAGACCAATACGGCTGGAAGCTATAGTTCTCCTTTCTACTTTGGCGGTAATACAGGAGGCCATTATACACATAGTAATAATGCTATTTATGAAGGGTTTGGTACTAATGTAAGAAAGGCTTTTGATGTTGATAATCCAAGTGTAGTAGAAGGTGGTGGTAGTGTAGCGGGTAGTACAACAGTGAATACTGAAAAGTCTACACTTTATGGTGTCTACTCGAAGACTAATGATTATGCCTTGCTATTGAATGGTACAGAGCGATATGTCAACCCCGTGAATACTGTAAGCTTTTCAAAAGGAGGTGTTACGCACATTATAGCTCGTCCAGGTGCTACATTTTATGGACACACAGGAGAAATTATACTCTTCGATAAAAAATTATCAACAGTAGATCGTCAAAAAGTATCCTCTTATATGGCAATCAAGTATGGCATAACCTTAGATCAAGAAACACCCACTGACTATCTGGCCAGTGATGGCACTCCCATATGGACTGGCACGTCCAATGCTGATTTTGCTATAGATATATCAGGTATCGGCTACGATGCAGCGTCTGATCTCATGCAAAAGCAATCAAGAAGAGATGAAGGAGAAAATAACAAAAACCTAGTACTCGCTATTTATAATGGCGATCAGTCAGCAGGGCTTCCTGCTACTAATAAGTTAAATAATAATGAATTCACTGTAGATAAGTCATTCATGGTATGGGGGCATAATGGCAGTGATCCTACACCTAACGTGGCTTATGCACCTAATTCATTCAGCCCAACAGGAGATTACTTCCATTTAGATAGAGTATGGAAGGTACAAGAGAGAGGTACAGTAGGAACTGTAACTATCCAAGGCCCTAACAATGCTTCTCACTTACTGATTCACAGCAGTGACGACTTATCTAGTGGCTCACCTACTGAGGTGGCATTGACTACTACGGCTGATGGCCGAAAGGTGGCTGTAACCGATTTGAGTGATGGTGATTATTTTACTTTCGGTAGAGAAAAAAAGCCTTTTGCACCATGTGCTGGAGGATTGGCATTTGTACATGGCTCTGATGACAATGGTTCTAGCGGCCTTGGGATATCAGCTTGGATATCCAATGGAGATGGTACTTTCAGTACACAGGAGATCAGCTTTGGCAACTTTGATAGAGATGGATCTGGTTCAGAAGTATTTGGACACGATGCGGCCTCTCAAACGTTTTTTAGAGATATAGATAATGATGGTGATATGGATATTATCCATACCACAGAAAATAATAGTAACTCGATCTATTCTTACCTTAATAATGGTGATAATACTTTTGAGACCACGCCAAAAACGACTACAGGTATGATGAGTGTTGGCAGTGGTGTATTTACAGGTCAGACAGGGGGCGAGACAGCGTGGCTTGCAGATGTGAATGCTGATGGGGACTTAGATTTCGTCTATTCGGGTGATGATTATAATATTCACACTTTCTTAGGTAATGGCGACGGAACTTTTGTAACAACAAAAACTACTACTGCTTTACTTGGTTATACCGCGGATCGTACAAGTGGAATCAATGTAGGTGAAGTTTTCTTCTTGGATGATGTAAATGGTGATGGTTCAGCAGATTTAGTAGGTACAGGTGATGGTACTGCTAATACTGGGAGAATAACGGTTTGGTTAGGTACTAGCAATGGATCTTTCGAAATCACTCCACATTTTGACGAAATCATGGACGTTTCTGTAAGCTCCTCAGGATCATATCTTACCGGTAATGGCAATGAAGAGTATTCACAAATGGGTGATTATGATGGAGATGGTGATTTAGATTATTTGCATGCAGAAGGATTTAATTCGACAATGCAAATGTGGACATTTGAAAATTATGGTGATGGTACATTCAGTAAAAAAGGAATTTGTACTAATATCACAAATGGGCCTCCATTAGGAATTACACGTTTTGCAAATTATACCAGTGCAGAACAATCTTTCTTCGTAGATGTAACTGAAGATGGAATATTGGATTACGTTACGACATCTGATAATGCAACTCTTAACAATGGTATAACGGTATATATAGGTAAAGGTGACGGTACGTTTGACGAAAAACCAATTAAAACTATCATCCCTAATTTTGCAACAGGAGTAAGTAATGTTCAATTCACATCGATGGGTTGTGGGTTCTCAGTTACTAGAGAGATTTGCGACAATGGTATAGATGATGATGGTGATGGATACATTGATGGCGATGATACAGATTGTATAGCAGGAAGATGTAATGGAGGTAATTTCGTACAGTGGTCTACATTTACGGCTAATAGTGCATGTGGATCTATGACAGATCTCAATGGAGAAGTGGTCAATGTAGATATGACAGGAAGTGTTCTCAACATATTAGCGGGCAACTCATACACTAATAACCCAGCTATACATACACCAAGAACTACAGCTACGATATTGCAATTAGATAATGCCAATGAACCTCAAGTAGCAGGTACAGGCCCATTCTACTATAATTATGAATTTTCTAAACCAGTAACTAACCCTATCTCGCATATACATAGCTTGGGAAATGGTTCTATTGATCTAGAATATACCTTCAAAGATGCTAGTGGTGCAGCTATAGGTTTTGAAATAGTAAGTACTAATGATGATACTAAGTTTTATCAGACTTCTGGAAATATATTACGAGGAAAAGAAGGAAATGGTACCATTAAGTTTGATGGTGATGTGAGTACTGTAACGGTAGAAGTAAGATACATCACAGGTGCCACAGTAGAGAGCTGGACAGGTATGTCATTTGGAGTAGCTTGTGAGGAGCCTGTATTTGACGTTTGTCCTTCACCTTCCATAGTTGATTGGACATCGCATACACCCGGACAGGCTGTAGGCACAGTGACTATGGATACTATAGATATCGATGTAACCCTCACAGGTAGCATATTGAACCAGGGTGCTCCGGGAGAATTTAACAATGCCAACATTTGGGATATCAATACAACGACTGGAGAACGAGTTTACATTGACAATGCAGCAGAGCCTAATGTTAATTCTGGTGGACCGTTTGAATACGTTTGGGACTTTTCGAGTCCAATTAGTCAACCTATTTTTAACATTAAAAGCCTTGGATCAACTCCCAATAAAGTACAATATACTTTTACAAATGAAGATGACCAACCACTTACTTTCTTCGTAAGAATGACAGATAATGCTGAAATATTTCACCAAACAGGAGATAATGTTCTTGTGGGCAAAGAAGGTCATGGCACTATACAATTTGACGGAAGTCCCTCTAAAATAAAAATGTCAGTATATTATTTGACAGGAGGGCCTACTGATGGCACTTATTTTCAACTCATAGCCTCATGCCCTGCTCCAGAACCAGAAGATGGTGCAGGTAAATGTAATGGATCCAATTTTGCCAAGTGGAATACCAAGTCTAATAACTCAGTAGTCGGTACCATAGTAGATCCATCTGGAATCGCTTCTTCAATAGTAGGATCTGGTAGTATTATTAACATTGGCTACTCGGGTTACTTTAATAACAAAAATATATGGGATCTTCCTTCCCGATGGGCCGATAGAGTGGCTATTGATAATGCTCACGAGCCGTATCAAGCAGGTACTGGGCCATTTGATTATCAATGGACTATTTCTAATCCGATAGAAGATTTAGAGATGTACTGGTACAGTATAGGTAGACCACATCAAACCATAGAATATACTTTTACTGATGCCTTAGGTGCTCCTATTCCTATATCAGTGATATCCACTAATAATGCAGCTAATTTCTATGTGTCAAGTGGTAACAGATTAGTCGGAAAAGAAGGGCACGGTATTATCAAATTTGATGTATCTGTCACTGAAATTAATATGGCGGTAAACTACCTTACTACATCAGGTGGTAGTGAATATTGGACAGGTCTTACATTCGCAAAGAGATGTCCTGAATCACCAGCCTTACAAGCTTGCCCGTCTCCTGAATTTACAGATTGGACGAGCAATACGGCAGCATCGGCCATGGGCACTGTGGATGACGGGAGTGGCAATAATGTCAATGTTACTTTGACCGGAAGTATTATCAACAGCGGCTTCCCAGGAGAATATAGAGATACCAATATTTGGAATCCAGTAGAAATTACCAGTGAAAGAGTAGCTATTGACAATGCAGCCGAACCACAAGTTTCAGGCACTGGGCCATTCACCTATGTTTGGGATTTCTCTGCACCTTTGACTGATCCCATTCTCAATTTTTACAGCATAGGGCGACCAAACGTAGAAATAAAATACACCTTCACCGACGAAAACGATAGTCCAATAACTTTCTGCGTCCGTAAAACAAATAATTGGGAAACCTTCCACCAGATTTTTGAAAATGTATTAATCGGTCGAGAAGGGAACGGCTCCATTCAGTTTTTGGGGTCACCGACAAAAATCAATATGCAGGTTGATTTCCTCTCAGGTTCTACTTCAGAATATTACACCTCCGTGCAATTGGTCGGCGGATGTGAAACACTGGTGGATAATGACGGTGACGGCGTTTTTGCTGGTATGGATTCAGATGATAACGATCCCTGCATGCCTGCTCAATCAGCCGGTTATACCGACTATAACGGCAATAATGCTATATGGGCAGAAGATGATTGTGATAGTGACGGAACAATCAATGGAGAAGAACATTCAGGCGGTAGTGATCCTTATGATGCATCAAGTCTGCCACCTGTTGTACCTTATCCGGGGGGCGTATCAGCAGGACTTAATTCTTGGTGGAAAGCAGATGCCGGTGTTACAGGAGTAGGGACAGCCAGTGCTTGGGCTGATCAATCCGTTAACGGCAATGATGTAAGTACTACTATTTCAGCCAACGAGCCGGCAATTGTAGCATCAGGATTTAACTTTAACCCTACTTTACGATTCGATGGAACAGATGATGAGTTTGATATTTTCCTAAAAGAGGCAGATTTCCCTTATGGTACAAGTGCACGTACCGAGTTTACGGTTGCCTCCAATAATTCTGCGGCAGCGGTAAGTCGCCACGTATATAATTATGGAGATATTCCAAATCTCAATGAGTCCAATTTTATCTACAAACCGGCCGTTGGTCATTTTATTTCGTATGCGACTTGGGGCAATGCTTTAACCTCTACACTTAGTTGGGGTACCGATAATACTCCTCATGTTGTAGGGGGTAGTCTTAATGCCGGTGCAACAACACGTAATGTTTATGCAGATGGTTTAAATGGTACCGATAGTCCGGCAGGGATTAATACGGTATATGCTGCCGGAGAATCAAGTATTGGTAATGCAGGTTCAGGTGCTGATAGTAGATATTGGTCAGGAAATATAGGAGAGCTTGTGATCTATGACCAGGAACTTACTGGTACTGATCTACAAAAAGTACAGTCCTACCTTGCTTTCAAGTACGGAACTACGTTGGATCAAACAATTGCAGCAGATTATTTAGCTTCCGATGGCACCACTAAAATGTGGGATGCCACAGCGAATGCAGCATATAGCAATGATATAGCGGGAATCGGACAGGATGATAATTCAGCTTTATTGCAAAAACAATCAAAGTCAGTCAATACAAACGGCATCGTGGCAATCGGCTTAGGCGATATTGCAGCAAGCAATGCAGCTAATGCCAATATTTTTGCAGCAGATAAAAACTTTATGGTTTGGGGGAATGATTCAACAGCTATGACTTTTAGCACAGCTGTCAGCGGTTCATCTTTAAGTCGTATGACCAGAGTTTGGAAAGTTCAGGAAACTGGTGCAGTAGGAACAGTTAAGGTACGAGTTCCGATATCCTCTTTTGGAGGAACAACGCCAACCCTATTCCGCAGCACCGATGCAACTTTTGATAATACAGATACACAAGTTGCTTTGACCGATGATGGTAATGGCAACTATGAAGGAACAATAGATTTTGCAAATGGAGATTATTTCTCTTTTGGGCAATTGCCGCCACCTGCACCGGGAGGAGTAGATGTTAACCTTGCTCTTTGGCTCAAAGCAGATGCAGGCACAGATACGAATACCGAGGGTGCAAATCTAAATTCTTGGACAGACCAAAGTGTACCGGCAAATAATGTGACTTCTGCAGTTGGATTTGAGCCTGTTTACCGAGTAAATAATGGAGAGTTTAACTTCAATCCTTCCGTAGATTTTGAAAATGGAGACGCTATCTATGCGGCTACCCAAAACCTTGGTAGTGGAACAGGGGCAACCATTGACGCATTTTTTGTAGCTAATTCAGACGTTTCATCAGAATTTGATGGATTGGCATATGTTGGTACGGCTAACACAGGGAATAATGGCGTATCATGGAATGCAAATCATACTAACCAAGGAGGGGCATTTCAAGTTAGTCGCAATGCTGGAAATGTAAATGATGCTATTACTGCGACAGTATTCCAAGGAACTATCCCAGTGATTACTGCTGGAGGGTACACAGGCACAGAACTGCGTGCAGGCATTAATGGAGAAACATATGTCACAAATACGCAAACTGTAAATGTGAAAACAGACCATTTCAGGATTGGAGAAGGTGCTCTTAACGGCGAGTTCTATGATGGACGTATTGCAGAAGTGATTTTCTACGATGTGAACCTGAGCCCTGTACAGCGTCAACAAATTGAATCTTATCTCGCTCTCAAATACGGCATCACGCTGGGCAATGATTACCTTGCAAGCAATGGAACTATCCTTTGGAACAGCTCATCCATGGCTACTTACCACAATGATGTAGCTGGTATTGGAGTAGATAGTGTTGCTTCTTGTCTGAATCAAAAGCAATCCAAATCAGTCAATAGTGATGCATTGGTCACCATAGGCTTAACGGATATTGCGGCAACGAATCAGGCGAACACCGCCACCTTCGGAGCAGATAGACAATTTATGCTATGGGGCAATGACAATGCGGTGACTACATTCAGTACTGCGGTAAGCGGTTCTTCTTTTAGTCGAATGACCAGAGTTTGGAAAGTTCAGGAAACTGGTACAGTAGGATCAGTTAAGATACGAGTTCCGATATCCTCTTTTGGAGGAACAACGCCAACCCTATTCCGTAGTGCCGATGCAACTTTTGATAATACAGATGACCAAATTGCTATGACCGATGACGGAAACGGCAATTATGAAGGCACCATAGATTTTGCAGATGGTGATTATTTCTCTTTTGCACAATTGCCTCCACCGGCACCGGGAGGAGTAGATGCCAATCTTTCCTACTGGCTGAAGGCAGATGCCGGAACGAACACAACAACACAAGGAGCCACGATAAGCGACTGGGCTGATCAGTCTGCAGTAGGCAATAATGTGACCCAGGGAGACCCTGTACGCCACCCGACCTATGATATCGCGTCCTTTAACTTCAATCCAGCCCTTGTTTTCGATGGAGTTGATGATGAATTATTGGACACTTCACCAACAGGTTTGTCTACCGGTGCAACTCCAGTGACCGTCTATGGCGTAGGTTCAGATAATGCGGGTGCAGGTCTGGATTATATGTCCGTCTGGGGTACACCTACGACCAATCAGTGGTTTGGTCTTGGGAAACTTGGTACAAACGCATTTGTTTCTAATCATGGAAATGATGTGGTGGGTTCCAAAACAATTTTTACCGATGGAAATCCTGCCATGATGCAGACAAGCCATGATGGCGCAACAGTGACCTTAAAAGAAAACGGAACCCTTGCAGGTACCAGTGCAAACGGTACCCCCAATGTCATTCTCAATGGCGCCGGACTTATCATTGGTTCAAATACCATTGATAATTTTGATAACTACTCAGGAAGTATCTCAGAATCCTTTGCCTATTCGCGCGACCTTACCGCAGCAGAAGAGCAAAGAGTAGATTCTTACCTCGCTCTTAAATACGGTATCACCCTTGCCCATGATTATTTGGCTTCTGACGGCACCATGCTTTGGGACAGTTCTGCCATTGCTGCTTATCACAATGATGTAGCCGGTATAGGAGTGGACAGTGTGGCTTCCTGCCTCAACCAAAAACAGTCCAAATCGGTCAATAGTGATGCATTAGTCACAATTGGTTTAACAGAGATTGCAGCTTCCAATCAGGCAAATACAGCCACCTTTGGAGCGGATAAACAATTTATGCTATGGGGCAATGACAATGCGGTGACTACATTCAGTACTGCGGTAAACGGTACTTCATTCAACAGAATGACCCGAATTTGGAAAATAGACGAAACAGGTACAGTAGCTACGGTAAAAGTTCGTATTCCGCAATCTGTTTTTGGTGGTACGACTCCAACATTATTGAGGAGCACGGACGCTGTTTTTGACAATACAGATACACAAGTTGCCCTGTCGGATGACGGCAATGGCAATTATGAGGGAACCATAGATTTTGCGGATGGGGACTATTTTACTTTTGGTCAATTGCCACAGCAGGCTCCGGGAGGAGTAAGTGCCAATCTCTCGTTTTGGATGAAAGCAGATGCAGGCCTTGGCACACCAACCAATGGCAACAACATAACAGTTTGGAATGATCAATCAAATAATGGCAATGTACTTGCCGCAACATCGAGTAATCGTGAACCGATATACAACAGTCAGGCAATTAACTTTAACCCGGCTATTACATTTGATGGTATTGATGACGAATTTGAAGACAGTACACCTACAGGATTGTCCATCGGTGCAACACCACTGACGGTCTATGGCGTTGGTACTGACAATAGCGGTACAGGAATAGACTACATTTCAACCTGGGGAACCAATGTGAACAATCAGTGGATGGGTCTCGGTAAATTAGATAACAAGACTTTTGCTTCCAACTTCTTCAACGATATTGCGGGCACTAATACCATATTTGCCAACGGTGTGGCCGGCATTGTACAAGGAAGCCATGATGGAACAATTGTTACTCTCAAGGAAAACGGAGCATTAACCGGAACCAATAATAGTGGAGTTCCCAATATCATTCTTAATGCAGGAGGGCTTTTAATTGGTTCAAATACATACAGTAATTCAGAAAACTACAAGGGTGACATAGCTGAGAGTTTCGCATACAGTCGTGACTTGACTACTGCTGAAGAGCAGAGAGTGGATAGCTATTTGGCACTTAAGTACGGCATTTCCCTCGCACATGATTACCTAGCAAGTGATGGCACTATGCTTTGGGACAGTTCAGCAATGGCTAGTTATCATAATGATGTGGCAGGTATTGGTGTAGATAGTGTAGCTTCTTGCTTAAATCAAAAACAATCCAAATCTGTCAACAGCGACGGTATTTTGGCAATGGGATTGGATACAATTGAAATATCTAATGCTGCCAACACCGCCACTTTCGCAAATGACAAAAACTTCATGCTTTGGGGCAATAATGACGGCGCAGCTACCTGGACAGCTTCCGGCGCACCAAGCGGTTACGAATTATTATCTCGCCAATGGCACATTCAGGAAACCGGCACAGTCGGTGCCGTCAAAATGATATTCGATGTAGCTGATGCTGATTTTGACGTGCCTGCTTTGGTAAGCGGAACAACTTATTATCTGATAGTTGACAGCAATACAAATGATAATGATTTAAGTGATGAAACACCTGTTGCTTTGATAAATAGTAGTGGTGATATTTGGGAGACGAGTGCAAATATTGATTTTGCGGATGGAATGGAGTTTAGTTTGGCGACAAAAGTTGTTTCAAATACTGCCCCATCAATTACTTCTGCCAATACTGCCACCTTCGCCGAAAACGCCTCTGGAACAGTCATCAATGTAGAAAGCACAGATGACACCGACAGCGAAAGCAACGGCTTAGTTTACTCAATAATAAACAGCCCTGATAGTGCATTATTTAGCATTACCCCAATGGGTATGGTGACCTTTAATACATCACCTGATTTTGAAAACCCAACAGATGTTGGAGGAGATAATGTATATAATATTGAAGTGCAGGTCTGTGATAGTGGGCCATTGTGTACCACACAGATGATAGCAATCACGGTGACGGATGATGTAGCAGACGATGTTGATAGTGATGGAGATGGAGATCCCGATGTTACCGATAATGATGACGACAACGACGGTATAGCAGATGTAGACGAAACAGGAGATGCAGACAACGATGGTATTCCAGATCGTCTAGAATCCAACACCCAAGACACCGATGGCGACGGCAATGCTGATTACGATGATGCTGATGCCGATGGCGACGGAGCAGGAGTAATAGACAGCTTAGATAGTGGAGACGGACTAGCAGACGCTGACGGTGACGGCATACCTAACTACCTAGATGCAAGCACAGGAGACGGCTCAGGTACAGATG
>JAZGFD010000183.1:0-11662 GCA_036479115.1 Saprospiraceae bacterium
TTTTTCACAAAATGAGTTGTTTTGGATGAGATTTACATTTATTGAGATTCGGTGATGCCTGAGTATCAGCTAATTGAAAAAAATATAAAGATCGCCAAAAGAAACTTTTTTGATTTTGTGTGTTTCCAGAGTGGGCTCAATACTTTACGTTGTAAGGTTGTTAATGACATAGGCTAATTGTTCATCTTTTTAATTGTATGTCTTGCATTTCGCAATGTTCAAACTCAGAATTGCACTTTTGAATGTAATATATTTGATCAAATATCAATGTGAAATATCTGTATACCTCACCATATGTGACACAAGTCACCGATACTATCCTAGATATTAAATTAATTAGAACCAAAAAACCATGCGATTATATACCATTTTATTTTTAATGACTTCTTTTTCACTTCATTCTCAAGGTTATCTAGACGTTACAGTTTTCAAGGCTGATAGTATCATTCAAGCCAATGTTGATAATGAGAACTTTGTAATACTTGATGTCAGAACTCCATCCGAGTATGATAGAGACCATCTGGTAAATGCCTATACCAGAAACTTCTATGACGATGATTTTTCGCAGCAAATGGACAGCCTCAATAAGGATTTAGAATATTTGATCTATTGTGCTTCGGGGAACAGAAGTGGCCAGGCATTCATCATGATGCAAAACCTAAATTTTAATACAGTTTACAATATGCTAGGAGGGATCACAAGTTGGAAGAACAATAATTTTTCTGTAACTACCGAAGTACCTCCTTTCAAAAATTTGTACCTGAATGACCAAGGTTCTTTTTCAATCAATGCAACACTGGAATTAGAAATAACAAATTTAAACGGATCAGAATTTGAAGAAGGCTTGATTTTATTGAGCCCTTTGGATGAAAATGTGAATATCGAACAAACGGGAGTCAATGCTTTCAGTATTCAAAGCAATGATAGTACTGCTATGATTGAATTGTGTGCTCAGTCATTGGCCGATCCTGCTATGGATGTATCGGCTTTAGATATTATTCGATCCATTAATATTATACTTGACAAGGTAACTCCTTGCGAACAAAATATTCTGGCATCTGATGTAAATGAAGATGGGAAAACTTCTGCTTTAGATTTAGTAGAAATGTTGAATATTATCATAGGGAGATCAGAAGGGTTTTCAATTGGAACAGCCCATAGGATTCGTATAAATGGCGAACTCGCATCTTGTATAAATATTAAGGTAAATGACATACCTGAGTCTGTAGAAATAGTGGCAATAAAAAAAGGTGATTTGCCTTGTGTTGACCCTAAAAAGTGACTTTGTTTTCTACCATATTTTTCATTCTTCCATCTTGTAATAATTGCACCCTTTCCCTTTTGCGTCTTTTAATCCCTTCTTTTCATCTATTAATTGCACCAAAAAGGAACTCAATATTCACATTATCCATTAATGTCAATACCTTTACCACTCTAAATTAAGATCAACACAGATAAATTAGAATAAAATGGCAAGACAAAGACTGACAATGTTCTCCAAACTCCTTCTCACCATCCTTATTGTAGGGGGTATTGTATTTGGGGGAAAATATTTTTTAGACAATACTGAAATTGGAGGAGAGCTCCAACAACAAGTCGACAAAATAGATCGCAATCAGGATAGTGGTTTAGGTGATGCACCTTCTACTATAAGTAATAGTAATAAAGGAAACTTTAATGGAAAAAGTGATGATGTTATTAAAATAGGCGTAGTGACATGGGGTGGATATGCAGGAGGGCAATATTTTAATGAAGGTTTTGAAGCAAGTAGAAATTCGAGATTTTATAAAGATTATGGTCTAAAAGTAGAATTCAAAGTTTTAGATGATTTTGAAGCATCTCGTAATGCATTTAGAGCTGATGAGGTTAATTTACTCTGGCAGACCATTGATGCCTTCCCTACTGAAGTGAATGGCCTTTCTGATTTTGATCCAGTAGTAATAATGCAAGCTGACTGGTCAAGAGGTGGTGATGCTGTAGTAGTGAGAAGAGGTATTACTAAAGTATCCGACCTTAGAGGTAAGAAGATAGCCGTGGCAGAATTGACGCCTTCACATTCGTTCTTGATATGGCTACTAGAAGCAGGGGGATTAAGCGTTTCTGATGTCACAATAGTGCCTCAGGCCAGTGCCATTGATGCTGCTGAAATATTTAAGTCCCAAAGAGTTGACGCTGCAGTAGTATGGAGTCCTGATGATATTTTTTGTGTAGAAGCAGTACCAGGAGCAAGAATATTAGAGAATACGAAATCAGCATCTTACATCATTGCAGATGTGTTTATGGCCAAAAGAGCCTATGCAGAACGTAATAGAGTAAAACTCCAAAAACTATATGAAGGATGGATGACAGGTGCTGCTGAAATCAATTCGAGCTCAAGAGCAAAAGGCAAAGCAGCTGCAATATTGGCAAGAGAGTTTACCGAAAGAGGAGTAGCCATGTCTGAAGAAGATGCTACCCAAATGATAGATAATGTGAGATTGACAACTCATGGAGATAATAAAAACTTCTTTGGGTTGAATCAAAATTATAAAGGAGTAACAGGTAATAACCTATATTCTAATATGGGTATAAAGTATACAGATTTAGGATTTATAGAAGACAAAATTCCCAATTGGAGATTGGTATCTTATCCTCAATTAGTAAATAGTACCACTCTTACCTCAGAGATGCATTTTGCAGAACTTGGAAAAACTTTTGAAAAGGTTACTGAAAGTGATAAAAAAACCGCTGCTATTGCTACCAAGCAGGTAAGTATAAGATTTCGTACTGGTGAGTTTAAATTAGACGAAAATTCTAAATATATTATTGACCGTGAATTTGTAGACATTGCCAGAGCATTTGGAAATTCACGTATTCGGATCGAAGGAAATACGGATAGTACTGGTGACTATTCGCTAAATGTCTCCCTTTCTAAGCAAAGAGCGAAAGCCGTAGCGGACTATCTAGTAAGTGAGTATGGAATGCCAATAAATAGATTTGTCATAGTAGGCAATGGGCCTGACCAACCAGTAGCTTCTAATAATACTGAAAGAGGAAGATCTCAGAATAGAAGAACTGATTTTGAACTGATTGCTGGGTAAATCAAGGCGAATATTTTTAAGAGAACATCATTGAGTCTACACTAAAAAGTGACGATTTTCACAAAAAAAGTTGTTCTAGATAAAATTTTTCTTTTTTAATACTTAGTGATGCCTGAGTATCAGCTAGGTGAACAAAATGAAAACATCGCCAAAGAAACTTTTTTGATTTTATCAGTTTTTGGAGAGGACTCACATTAAATTATACATTACATGGAATGGATGTTCAAACTAAGGGGCAAGCTGAATAGATCACAAGAGTTTGTCTTGGGATTGGTTGGTTTGCTTTTATTCATAGCTGTATGGTGGTTTGCTGCAGAAGCTTTGTCACGAGAGCGGCCTATTTTAAATAATTTTAATACCGAAGTCTCCTATACTACAGAAGGAATAAATGCAGATTCTTTAGCTAGAGCAGATTCTATAGCTTATGCGAATGCAACTGAGTTTGAAAAAGTATACCCATTATTGCCCCCGCCACCTAAAGTTTTGGCATCATTCCATTCTTTGATTGAAAAAGACGAGTTGCTGGCCAACACTCTCAAGTCTATTTGGCTCAACCTACAGGGATACATATGGGCGGTTCTTATAGCAGTGCCATTGGGTTTTGTGATAGGATTGTTTCCAGTTTTCAGAGGTTTGTTTAGTAAGCATGTGGATGCCATGCGATACATTCCACTTACTATTCTTACAGGGATATTTATTATTTGGTTTGGTATCTATGATAGGATGAAAGTTGCCTTTCTTGCCTTTGGTATAATTGTATATCTCATGCCAGTAGTGGTACAGCGCATCAATGAAGTAAAAGATGTATATCTCAAAACGGTGTTTACTATTGGTGCTACAGATTGGCAGACTATTAGATCGGTTTACATCCCTTCTGTAATGTCCAAACTCATTGATGACATCAGAGTACTCACAGCTATATCATGGACTTACATTATCATAGCTGAGTTAGTAAATAGAGAAGGAGGAATAGGATCATTGGCGTATATTAAAGCAAGACAGGGGGAGATAGAAAAGGTGTTTGCCATACTTATTGTTATAATATTTATAGGATTCTTGCAAGATCGAATTTTTGCTTTTTTAGATAAAAATCTCTTTCCCCACAAAACTTATAAGTCTTTTATTGGAGGTATTAGAGAATCTCGTTTTGGCTTATATGGTGTTTTGATCGCATTGGTGATCGCATCATTTATTACGGCATCAGGCATGGCATCTACTAATGTGATGATGACCTTAGGGGTAATTGGATTATCAGCTTTATTATTTGCCATTTATGGCCAGATTATGGTAAGAAAAGGAAATGTCAATGGTTGAATTTAAAGATACAGGGCGCGATAATATCATAGAGCTTAGAGGTATTGGCCAATCTTATGATGGAGAAAAGTCGTGGATAATAAAAGATTTAGAATTTATTATAGAAGACAAACCCGATCAAGGCCAATTTGTATCCATAATGGGTATGAGTGGAAGTGGGAAGTCTACAATGTTGCGATATATAGCAGGTTTGCAAAGCCCTACCGAAGGCACAGTAATGGTGAAGAATGCACCTGTAAGCAAAAAAAATAGAGTGAGCATGGTATTCCAGCAGTATTCTTCTTTACCATGGCTTACTGTATTAGAAAATGTGGCCTTAGGTTTAAAATTTAAGGGAGAGGATAAAAAAGAACGTGATTTAAAAGCCAGAGAATTAATTAAGTTAGTCGGCCTTGAAGGCCATGAAGACAAATTTGCTCAATATCCTACACTTTCCGGAGGTCAGCTTCAAAGAGTTGCAATAGCACGTAGTCTCTTAGCCAATCCCGAAATACTGCTAATGGATGAGCCGTTTGGAGCCTTAGACGTTCGTACGAGGTTAAGTATGCAAGATTTACTCTATGACATCTGGCATCAGTTTCACTCCACCATTGTATTTGTCACTCATGACATAGCCGAAGCTGTTTATCTTGGTGATGATATATATATCTTGGGAAAAAATCCTTCTAAATTTACTGAGCATATAGATGTAGACCTTCCATTACAACGAAATCGAGATACAAAGAGATCACCTCGATATAATGAACTGGTACATTACGTAGAAGACACCATGATGAGGATGGCAGCTGAGTGATTATTTATTAAAAATTAGATTGATAAAAAAATATCGCCAAAAGAAATCGTACATGTGGCAACACAATGTAGATTCATAACAACATGGTAATAAGATGATAAACATTTTTAATTTTAATAAGTCTTCGTTCAACCACCATTTCATTTTTAACCATGCAAAACTTTCATAGTGCCAGTAGGGTTAAAACATGTCGAACCTAAAAATGCCTCACAATCCAAAATGATGTGTTAAACATCCTTGAAAATTTTTATCAATTCTAACACCCAAACTTTTCTTATTTTCGCACCGCTTTTTAGACAATCATTCTTAATTGGCAACTACTTATGTGGAGCCAATTCTGGGTAAAAAAAGTTCTTTTTCTACCATATTTAGTGCCTGAACGGGAACTGTCGAATTTCATGAAATAGAACATTTTGGATGAGAAAGTAATTTTTTGAAATTCGATGATGCTTGAGTCTCAGCGAGTTGAAAAAAATTAAAATATCGTCAAAAAAACTATTTCTAATTTTGATGAGTTTTTGTTCAGACACTATTTAGCTTTTATCGATACAAATCGAAGATATGGTGACATAAATGAGATTCATTAACCAAAAATCGGTTAGTTATAGATTTTCTATTCCGTCTCAAATGAGCTTTGTCAGATAAAAAAATAACAATGTTTTACCTGCCTGATTGGCAGACAGGCCTCAAAAGCGCCTACTTGAGTAGTTACTTTAATTGCAAAAGCCTTTAGTAAAAATGAAAAAAATAAATTCTATCCTCATCTCTGTCTTTCACAAAGACGGGTTAAGTAATATTATTGAGCACCTCAAAACAAATTCTCACATAGCTATTTACTCCACAGGTGGCACCTATTCTTTTTTACAATCTCAAGGTCTTTCTGTTAAAAAAGTAGAAGACCTTACCAGTTACCCTTCTATTTTAGATGGGCGAGTAAAAACGCTTCATCCTAAGATTTTTGGGGGCATTCTAGCAGAACGAAAAGGTGATCATCTTTCTCAATTAAAAAAGTATGAAATACCTGAAATTGACTGTGTAGTAGTAGATCTGTACCCATTTGAGGATACGAAAGCACAAAGCAATGACGAATCGGAAATTATTGAGAAAATAGATATTGGGGGCATTGCTTTGATAAGAGCAGCAGCAAAAAATTATAAAGACGTGGTAGTCATATCTTCTAAAGACAGTTATGATCGATTAGAGATGATGCTAGCTGAGCAAAGTGCTGCTTCTAGTCAGGAGCAGAGAAAAGAATTGGCCAGAAGGGCATTTTCCGTTTCGTCTCATTATGATACAGCTATCCATAATCATTTTAATGAAGAGAAAGGAAATCGTGGGTCTTTGAAAGTGAGTAAAAATGATTCAAATGTGCTCCGTTACGGGGAAAATCCCCATCAAGATGCTATCTACTATGGCAAATTAGAAGACGATTTTGAAAAATTGAATGGAAAATCACTGTCGTATAACAACCTTGTTGACGTAGATGCAGCGGTAGAAATGATGAGAGAATTTGAAAATGAAAAGACTACGTTTATCATATTAAAGCACACCAATTCTTGTGGGGTAGCAGTAAGGTCTACCTCAGTAGATGCATTCAAGGCGGCTCTTGCTGGTGATCCTATATCGGCTTTTGGAGGAATCCTGATTTGTAATGACACGATCGACCTGGATACCGCTGAAGAAATTGACAAATTGTTTTACGAAGTATTGATAGCTCCAAATTTTACTCCAGATGCTTTGGGAAGATTGTCAAAGAAAAAAAACCGTATTCTGTTAAAGAAGAAAAACAACGCACCAAATAAATATCGAATCAAATCTATACTAAGTGGAGTACTGTGGCAAGATGCTGACCTAAAAATGGAGGCTGTTTCGGAATTTGAGGTAATTACTCAAAAAAAGCCTACTCCAGAAGAAATGACAGAATTAGAATTTGCCAATAAATGTGTAAAACATGTGAAATCCAACACAATTGTGATCACAAAAGGAAGACAACTCTTAGGTATGGGTTGCGGGCAGACATCTAGAGTAGATGCATGTAAACAAGCCATAGATAAAGCGAAGAGAATGGGATTTGATTTGGAAGGGGCAGTAATGGCATCTGATGCATTTTTCCCATTTCCTGATTGTGTAGAACTGGTAGAAAAAGAAGGAATTAAGGTAGTTTTACAACCTGGAGGTTCTAAAAATGACCATATGAGCATTGATTATTGTGATAATAATGGAATGGCAATGGTCAAAACAGGAGTGAGGCACTTCAAGCATTAAAAAATTCAATGAGGTAAATCACTACAGGTAACTTGCAGAAGTTAAGATATATGTAAGGGTTGATTATTGAGTTTTCGTTCAGGCACTAAGTAGCGGCTACACGAAACTTATCATTTACCCCTTGACTACAGCATGCAAGTAGAGATTAAAGTATTCTTAAAATGTTAACAAATACCAACAGGCCTTCGTGTTATTGTTGACTTTTGAGTCGAAAGATTAGAATTGTATTTTAAAACGGATAAAATCAAAGGTTTAACCCTATTAAATTTACATTCTAGTGTATATTTTTAATATTTGCGTGCCTTTAGACAATCCCTTATTTTTTTATGGGTGACTTCTGATTATCAAGCATCTCGAATTAGATAATGAATAGTAGAATTTACATATTTCTTTTTCTTTTAATATCCAGTATTGGCTACAGCCAGAATGGTAACAATGGACTGAACTCACCATTCTCGAGATTTGGCTTGGGAGACCTAAATGATCCAGGATTTATGCATTTACGACAGATGGGAAATATTACCGCGTCGTTTGCTGATGGTCATCATATCAATGTAGTAAACCCTGCCAGCTATGCCTTCCTTCAAGCTACGAGTTTTGAATTGGGCTTAGAAACAAGATTGTCAAGCTACAATGATGGAAAAGTAAAAGAGTCTACAGCATCAGGGGGATTGTCGTATATGGCATTGGCCTTTCCTCTTAAAAACCCAATTAACAACCTTCTTGAAAAAGAAAGAAGTGACTTTAGCTTTGGGATGTCGTTTCACATGCTCCCTGTATCTACGGTAGCTTACAATATTTCATTTGATGAGGAGAGCCCTGATTTTGGAAGGTATAAAAGATCATTTACAGGTGAAGGTGGAGTATATAAAGTAGGATGGGGAGGCGCAATAAAGTATAAGAGGTTTTCTGCTGGAGTAAACCTTGGCTTTAATTTTGGGAAAATAAGTAATGAAAGATTTACTACATTTTTAGATGACTTAGCCGCTTATAACAATGTTTTTATCAGTGATTTTAATGTAAAAGGCTTTGATTATAAATTAGGAATAATTTATCAACATATTCTTAACAAAGACCTTTCTAAAGATGTAAGCGATGGCAAAACAATAAAAGCCTTAAACTTTGGAGTCACAGGTAAGACTAAAACGAGCTTTACTGGCACAGAAGAAATATTTTTCAGAAATCAGCTGATACCTCCTATCCTTCAAGGAGCCCAATATATTGATACCTTAACAAGGGAAACAATATCATTAGAAGGAAGTAAAATGCCATCAGAATTCTCTTTTGGAGTTACCTACCTTAGTGGCGCAAAATTTGCCTTAGGAATCAACTATGGATTTAGACGTTGGAGTGAATATATTAATCCAGCTACACCAATAACCCTTTCAAATACCACAAGATACTCGGTAGGAGGATATTATCGACCTGACCCTTCTTCGATTTCAAGCTTTTTTAAAAGAGTATATTACCGTTTCGGATTGTATTACAAAGAAGATCCTAGATCGATAAACGCTCAAAATATTGACACTTACGGAGTTTCTGTAGGTTTAGGTCTCCCTTTTATTTTTCAAAGGAAAATCTCTCATTTGAGTATAGGGTTTGACTATGGAACAAGAGGCACTGTGGAAGTTTTAAAAGAAAACTTCTTTAAAATTTCATTGGGGTTCACTTTCAATGACGACGAATGGTTTATCAAACGAAAATTTAATTAGCGATGATGCAGAACAGAATTATTCTCCTTTTAGGATTGCTACTGGCAATTTTCTTTACATCTACTCACCTATTCTCGCAATGTGAGACGTGGAATGGAAAACCAAATTTTGACGAACTTACTGATGCTCATACGGTTTATAGAGGGCTTGTGAAATCATCAGATTTCGCTTCTGCTGAAGAGTATTGGCTAAAAGTATATGAAGCAGCTCCAGCAGCTGATGGAAAACGGGATTTTCATTTTACCGATGGAGCAAAAATATACGTTAACAAATTTAAGAATGCTACATCTGAAGATCAGAAAAAAGATTTTTCTGCCAAGATTGCAGGATTTTATTTTGATGCTATAGCATGTTATAAATCAGGTGTGCTTACTTCTAAAAGAGGTAAGGAGTTGGCCATATCTACGCTATACACGAAATTGGCTAATGATATGTACTATTCTTTGAGGAGTCCATATAGTGATGTACTTAGCACCTATGAAAAAGCCCTTGATTCTGGGGGCTCGGAAACGAGCTATGGTATAGTTACACCCTTGTCTACAGTAGCTGTATATCAGTTCCAAAAGGGACTGATAGATAAGGCAAAGGCGCTACAAGTTTATGAAAGCTTAGAGGCATTATGTAGTGGCAACGAGGATCATAAGTATGCTACATACTACTCTCAAGCTCTAGGTGCCATGAAAGGAGAGTATAAAAAGATAGAGAAAGATGTTTTTGATTGTGATTATTTTGTCAATGATTTCACAGGCAGATTTGGAGAAGATCCGAATGCCTTGAAATATGAAGAGCTAAAATCTATCATTGTTACACTAAAAAGACAAGGATGTACAAGTGCCAATGCATATTTAGCGAAATTTGAAAATACCTTTAAGCAGCAGACAGGATCAATAAATGCTCAAAAACAAGCTCAGTTTGAAGCCAATAACCCAGGGATGATAGCTAAGAAAAGGTATGATGGAGGAGATTATGATGGTGCTATTGATAAATATAGAGAAGCCATACGTGAGGAAAGTGATGCAAAACAAAAAGCAAGTTATCACTTCTCTATAGCTTCTATTCTTTTCAGAAAGAAAAAGGAATATTCTAATGCAAGACGAGAAGCGCGTAAAGCAGCTGAAGTAAGGCCAGGCTGGGGGAGACCCTATTCTTTAGTAGGAGATATGTACAGTACCACAGCAAGAAATTGTGGTGACTCTTGGAATCAGTCACTAGCAGTACTAGCAGCCATTGAAAAATGGCAAGGTGCACTGTCATTAGAGATGAATGATGCATCAAGATCTCAAGCACAAAAAAAAATATTGACCTACCAAAAAAGTAAACCACTCAAAGAAGATGGTTTCATGAAAGGAATAAAGCCAGGGGATAAACAAAAAGTAGGATGTTGGATTAAAGAGACTGTAAAAGTGTATTACAAATAGAAGCACATCGTAGCTACTTAGGAGGTATCAAATTTGGACAAAAAAAACTCTATTTACGTTACACAACTGCTATGTTTTTCTCAAATCGAAGATATCGCAACATAATTGAGATTTCACTTACGCATAAAGTAAGTGAATCATAGTGGGCTGCTTTAAAAAAAATAGCTTTGTATAGTAAAAAATAACATTTTTAGTAAAAAAACTCACACCACCTGAGTAACTACAAAACATCTAAGAATAAAAATACTGAAAAAGCTGATTGATAATTTAATCAGCTTTTTTTATTTTCAAGGTTCTATTGAATGAGTTTGGAAAAAGTATGTGAAAATTAGTAGGAAGTGTTTGAGCATGAAAAAATAAAATAAGCATATGCTTAAATTTGATCATTTTTCAGGTTCTCTATGTTAAAGAATAAGCTCATTTAACGATGGCTGAAAGCCGTATTTTTTTTCATGAACAGCACCCGATATTGAACAAATACAAGAGTTACAAATAACTGTAACGACTAAGGAGAATCAATTTTGGATAAGAAAGGTTCTTTTACCGCTACTAATCTGCTGTTTCCTTCTCAAATCGAAGATATGGCAACATAATCGAGGCTCGTTCACTTTAACATAAGTTAGAAATAGCGCTTCTATTAAGAGGAGAATAACTTTGTTTAGTAAAAAATAGCACTTTTTTTCTCAAAAATACAGTACCTGAGTAGCTACAAAAAAACTTTTTATAAAAAATATAAGTATGAAAAACCTTGTTTACCTGTGCTTAATTGCCGTAGTGATTTCCTGCTCCCCTCAAATTACTGAGCCATTAAATCTCCCTCAACCAGAAAAAAGTAGAACAATAGAAGATGCATCAATAACAGAAAATCCTTGTGTTACTTTTAATGAAGTAGATGCTTCTATAAGAGAGGATGTAGAGAATGCTTATGTCATTTATAGAGACTATATCCGATCCAAAGAATATGATGATGCAATGGCAATATGGAGCAAAGCATTTTATTCGGCTCCAGCAGCAAATGGAAGAGTCACTTATCAATTTGATGACGGAATATCCTTGTATAAAAGAAAGTATCAGGCTACA
>JAZGFD010000184.1:0-15697 GCA_036479115.1 Saprospiraceae bacterium
CAGCTCAGTTTGTTCCAATCCAGTGCATAGACCCTGCTATTCAATCTAGGAAACACAATGTAGTAAATACAGACCTTTAAACTCCATATATTGACATTTTGGGTTTTAGTCGGACACCACTAGTTAAGAACAGAACATTTGTTCGAGCAATATCAATGTGATAACACATCACACTTTATTGATAATCAAGGATGAATAAAATAGAAATGTAAAGCCAAATGTGAGTTTTGTTCTGTTCAGTAAAAATGTATTGAAATCACGTTAAGAAATCTATTTAGGCGTGGGTTTTTTGTTACTTTTTGAGCCATTCAAAAAGTACATGAAAAAAGAATTGCATTTGTTCTAATCTCTTTTTCATGGATAAAAGTTCTAATATTTTTTTGAATAATTTGCTAGAGAATCAAGCCAAAATTGACAATCAGTCAAATACACAAGCCATAATTCTATATATATGAAATATTCGCTATTTTTTATGTAATAAAAATGATAAAATTCAAGAAGTACTTCTCAGATATTCAACGTGTTATGTCTGAGGTTATGTGATTTCGTTCAGACACTATTTATACCAAGGTTATTATCCTCATTCAGTAAAAGGTTTTTAACCTCGTGGTGGGAGATATACTTTTTTAATAATTCAAAAGCGCTTCTAATTTATCCTGCAGTCTATCCTTACCCAAATACGTGTTTTCTAATGCATTTTCAAAAGGTATAGGAGTATCCAAGCTGGCACATCGCATTATTGGAGCATCAAGTTTCTCAAAATGATGTTCGGAAATATATGCAGAGAGCTCGCCCCCTATACCACCTACGAGTGAATCTTCATGAAGAATAAGGACTTTATTACATTTTTGAACTGCCTTTTCGATAGATTGATAATCCAAAGGAGCAAGACTTCTAAGGTCTAATATTTCCACATCGTATCCTTTCTTATCAACTAAGTTCTGAGCCCAGTGTACACCCATTCCATATGTGATAATACAGGCCTTACTACCTTGTCTTACAGTTCTGGCTTTGCCTATTTCTGTAGTGTAATACCCATTGGGAACTTCTTCGCTATGACTGCGATAAAGCCCTTTATGTTCGAAAAAAAGTACTGGATTGGGGTCTTCAAATGCAGCAATGAGTAGTCCTTTTGCATCTTTTGCGTTGGATGGGTAGACAATTTTAAGCCCGGGAGTACTAAAAAACCATGCTTCATTGGTTTGTGAGTGAAAAGGTCCAGCTCCTAGCCCTCCACCACAAGGCATTCTGATTACTACATCTGCGTTTGCGCCCCACCTGTAATGTATTTTGGCAAGGTTATTAATAATTTGATTAAATCCACAAGTAACAAAATCTGCAAATTGCATTTCCACCATGGATTTTATGCCTTTAAGACTTAATCCTAGAGCTATACCTACTATTGCACTTTCGCAAAGAGGAGTATTTCTTACCCTTTCTTTACCAAATCGTTCAGAAAACCCTTCTGTAATTTTAAATACACCTCCATAATCAGCTATGTCTTGGCCCATTAACACCAACTCTGGATGCCACTGCATGGCTTGATCCAATGCATCAGAAACGGCATCAACAAATCGCATTTTTCTAGAAGAAAATTTGTCGGGCTTCACTTCTTTTAATTCACGATGGGAGTATACATCAGAGAGCTCTTCTGTTTTATCCACATGTGGTTTATCCGCAGCATAGGCTACTTCCAGTCCTTTATTTATTTCATTTTTTATATCGTTCTTCCAAACTTCTATTTCTTCATTATCAATAATTTTTTCATTAAGGAGAAATTTTTCAAAATTCACTAATGGATCTTTCTTTTCCCAATGAGACATTAGGTCTTTCGGGACATATTTTGTGCCACTGGCCTCTTCATGACCTCTTCTTCTGAATGTATCACATTCAATGAGAATGGGATGGGGCTTTTTTCTGATAGCTTTGGCTGCTTTTGATATAGTATTGTATACTTCTAAGATATTATTGCCGTCTATTCTCATGGCCTTTATTCCATAACCGATCCCTTTGTCAGCTAGGTGTTTGCATCTATATTGCTCGGATACTGGTGTCGAGAGGCCATATCCATTATTTTCTATTATAAATATCACTGGAAGTTTCCAAACAGCAGCTACATTTAAAGCTTCATGAAATTCTCCTTCACTGGTACCTCCTTCTCCTGTGAAGGCCAAACTGACTTTATTGTTCTTTCTCAATTTGTGGGCAAGAGCTACACCAGCTGCCAATGATAATTGTGGCCCCAAATGTGAGATCATTCCTACTGTGGCATATTCTAATGTACCAAAATGAAATGACCTGTCTCGGCCTTTAGTAAAGCCGTTCATCTTGCCCTGCCACTGGCCAAAAAGACGTTCTAAAGGTATTTTTCGGCTGGTAAATACACCTAAATTTCTATGCATTGGGAAGATAATTTCATCTGGGTCTAGTGCCAAAGTAGCCCCCACGGAAATAGCCTCCTGCCCTATACCCGAAAACCATTTACTTATCTTTCCCTGTCTGAGAAGGATGAGCATTTTCTCTTCTATCATCCTGGGTTTCAGTAAGTTGTAGAAAAGATCTTTTAGTAATTTTTTAGAATACTTTCCTCTCTTAAAGTGTATTGGAAGTAATGTTTTTGTCATATTTCGAATTTGATAATTCTAACTAAAAGCATTCAATCCTGTCACGTCATGGCCTGTTATTAAAAGGTGTATATCATGGGTGCCTTCGTAAGTCAAAACAGTCTCTAAATTCATCATATGCCGCATCATAGGGTATTCATTGGTGATCCCCATACCTCCGTGTATCTGTCTTGCTTCTCTTGCTATTTGAAGTGCCATCCATACATTGTTTCTTTTGGCCATTGAAATTTGAGCCGGTGTAGCTTTGCCTTCATTTGCCAATGCCCCCAACCTCCATGCTAACAATTGGGCTTTAGTGATTTCTGTAATCATCTCGGCTAGTTTTTTCTGCGTAAGCTGAAACCCTCCTATGGGCCTACCAAATTGAATACGCTCCTGACTATATCGCAATGCCGCATCATAACAATCCATAGCAGCTCCTACAGCGCCCCATGCAATCCCATATCGAGCTTTTGAAAGGCATGATAGTGGGCCTTTTAGGCCTCTGATTTCAGGAAAAACATTCTCTTTTGGCACTCTCACATCTTCAAAAACTAATTCTCCAGTAATCGATGTTCTCAATGACCATTTTCCGTCAATCTTAGGTGCAGTAAAGCCTTTTGTACCCTTTTCTACTACCATTCCTCTTATCCTATCGGTCTCGTCTTTTGCCCAAACCACAGCGATATCAGCTATTGGACTATTGGTAATCCACATTTTTGCCCCATTGAGAATGTATACATCACCGTCATCTTTTATATTGGTCACCATGCCACTAGGGTTAGAGCCATGATCAGGCTCTGTAAGCCCAAAGCAGCCTATCATTTCACCACTTGCTAGTTTTGGAAGATATTCTCTTTTCTGCTTTTCTGTCGCATATTTTGAAATAGGATACATCACAAGTGACCCTTGTACTGATGCCATTGATCGTATACCACTATCACCTCTCTCAAGCTCTTGCATGATAATGCCATAAGTGATCTCATCCAAACCTCCTCCTCCATATTCACGAGATATATTAGCCCCTAAGGCTCCCAATGCACCCATCTCTTTGTATAGATAAAGTGGACATTCATTCTGCTCGGCACAGCTCTCAATTATGGGCATTACTTCTTTGGTTACCCACGCTCTCACAGAGTCTCTTATCAATTTATGTTCTTCTGTAAATAAGTCATCCAAGACATAATAATCGGGGGCCTTAAACCGATCTGTCTTATTATTTCTATGTATGGTTTTTGACATATGCTTAATTTTGTAATTTACTGATGCAAATGTAGTTTTTATGACGGAGTGCATCCTTATTATAAAATGTGTAACTACTCAGGTAGTATCAATTTTGGCAAAAAAAGTTCTTTTCTCACTATCTTTCGGCAATTTATGTCTCAAATCGAAGATATGGCAACATAATCGAGATTAACTAACACATAAAATATGTTAGTAACAGCGCTGCTATTGATACAAAAATAGCTTGTGTCTAGCAATAAAATAGCAATTTTTTATCTCAAAAGCACACCACTTGAGTAGTTACTAAAATGTATTATTAGACAATTACAATTAATTTATATATTTCCACATAAAGCTTTTCACTTAGAAAGTCTCTCGACCTTTAGATTAATTCTCAACAAAAGCCTCCTCACCTGTTCCAAATTGCAAATTGTTTAAAATCTTGTATCTTTCATAAAATACAAAATAAAACCTCTCTATGAGTGTACTATCAAGACTGATATTAGCAACCCTGTTCATTTCATTTTTTTCTTGTAAAACAGTAGAAAAAGAATCCAATGGCAAAGATGGCTTTATATTAAAACAGACGGTCTCGTTTGATCATGGAGTAGCATCTGGAGACCCTACTTCAAATGCTATAATACTATGGACTAGAATTACTACTGATGGCAGTGCAGAAGGTAAATGGGAAATTTCTAAGGACCAAAAGTTTAACTCTATCGAGCAAAATGGACATTTTTTCACTGATAATAATGCTGACTACACTGTAAAAATTGATGTTAAAAACCTTGACATAAATACGGCTTACTATTATCGATTCAAATCATACGGAGTTATTTCTCCTGTGGGAAAGACCAAAACACTAGACAATAGCGGGGTAGGAGAGGTGAGCTTAGGCATAGTAAGTTGTAGCAACTTCCAATTCGGATATTTTTCAGCCTATAGGCATCTTGCCCAGAAAAATATTGACATAGTACTTCACCTAGGAGATTACTTTTACGAACATGGCCCTGAAGGGTACGGCGATGCCGAGTTTGAACGAAAACATGACCCTCCACATGAGCTACTTACATTACAAGATTATAGAACCAGATATGCACAATATAGAAGTGATGAAGATCTGAAACTCATTCATCAGAATCACCCCTTCATAGCAATATGGGATGATCACGAAATCTCTAATGATGCATATAAAGATGGTGCACAAAATCATCAGAAAGAAGAAGGGGACTATATGCAGCGTACGGCTTTCGCAAAAAAAGCATATTACGAATGGATGCCTATTAGGTCTAATGAAAAAAATGTGCTTTACAGAGATTTTAACTTGGGACCATTGGCAGATATTATAGTATTGGATGAAAGGCTTATTGGAAAAACGAAGCCCGTGGAAAAACCAGAAGAAGTAGGAGCAGAGCAATCGATGTTAGGCCCAGAACAGTTGCTTTGGTTTAAAAAGAAAATGAGTGACTCGGATGCAACTTGGAAAATTATCGGAAATCAAGTAATATTTTCTCATTTAAAATTAGGCAAGGTGAGGCCTACAGCGCCATTAAATTTGGATGCATGGGATGGATATGCTGTAGAGCGGGATGACATTATAGATCACATTGATCAAAACAACATCGAAAATGTGGTTTTCGTTACAGGAGATACCCACACTTCTTGGGCATTTGAAATACCAAAATCTATAAGTAATTATCAAGAAACGGGGAGTGCTGTAGGTATAGAGTTTGGTACGCCGAGCATAACTTCTTCAAATTGGAATGACACTGGTAGATCTGATGAATTAGTGAAAGGAGCAGAGCAATTGATAAAGAGCGATAATCCACATCTCAAATATGTGAATGGACGAGACCATGGCTATATGATTTTAAAATTGACAAAAGAAGAAGCACGTGTAGATTGGTATTTTGTAAATAATATTAAAGAAAAAGATTCTGGTGAGAAATGGGCCAAATCAATGAGAGTAAAAAAAGGGACAACTAAAATACTTGAGGATTAAAGTCACCCCTGAGTAGTTATTTCCTGAATCCAAATAGTTTTCCTTCAACCACTACCGAAATGGCGTAGTGAAACAAATTTCAATTATGACTACTATCTTATTTGATAAAAAAATCAAACTTTTTCTTGTCTTGGGTGGCTTTTTTATTGCAAATGCTCTAGTAGCTGAGTTTGTAGGAGTTAAGATTTTTTCTCTTGAAGAAACGTTTGGATTTAGTCCTTTTGATTGGACTATATTGGGCGTGGGTGGTCTTGGATTTAATCTTACTGCTGGAGTGGTATTATGGCCAGTAGTATTTATAATGACTGATATTATTAACGAGTATTTCGGCAAGAAAGGTGTAAAAATTCTTTCTTATCTCACCGTAGGCCTGATAGCATACGCTTTTTTAATGGTGTTTTTATCAATTTCTCTTTCTCCTAATGAGTGGTGGAAAAACATTAGTGGTACATCAAGTGACCCATCTTTGTCTTTATCTGATATGGATTTGGCATTTAATAAAATATTTGGCCAAGGCCTATGGATTATTATTGGAAGTATGGTGGCTTTTCTTGTCGGTCAGATTGTAGATGTAAAGACCTTTCATCGTATTAAAAAGGCTACAGGAGATAAAAAAGTGTGGCTTAGAGCTACGGGTTCCACCTTGGTAAGTCAATTTATTGACAGCTTTGTTGTTCTATTTATTGCTTTTTATATAGGTGCAGATTGGGAGCTTATGCGGGTACTGGCCATTGGGGTGGTAAATTATATGTACAAGTTTGGGATGGCCATATTATTGACCCCTGTCATTTATTTAGCACATTTTTTTATTGATAAATATTTGGGTATAACTGAGGCTAAAAAACTCAAGCATATGGCTGCGTCAGAATAAATAACCAACGCTTGGGAGGCGCTTTTGCAAGTACTTAACATCATGTGTAACCAGAAAGACGAAAGACTTGCCATCATTTTTGGTTAAAAATACCGCCAATTCACAACAATCGTTACTCAAACCAAGGACTTTGCCCTTGGCAATTCAGCTTAAAGGTCTTTAACCTTTCTATAGTGATAACAATATTGAGCATTTACGTAAATTTAACTCTGAGTTAAATTTGTAGTGTTGCAACCCAAAGTATACACAAACGGTACAAATAAAATTTTGAATACTTTATAAAATCATTTTTAGTTTAGTTTTTCAAATTTTTACCCAAATATTGTTAATAATTAAGCTTTTTAACATATTAACATAGCTAATCATATAAATATGGATAAATTTTTGCATATCAAGAGGTAACACATTTGTATATTTACTAATATGTGCTTACTTTTGAAAGTAATTGGGGTTTCCCCGATGTTTTAAATGTTAAGATTTTAGATTTTGTGTTTTATTTTATTAAGTGAGGCAACTATTTTAAGTTTAAATCGTCTTAACTGTAAGTATAGCAAATTAAATTCTGTAGTCCCATGAAATTTTTAAGAACGTTTTGGATGTTCGCACGGGATATCTTCAAACTTCAAAGAAGAAGAAGAAGACTTCTAGTGGCGGACGATGAGTATGAAGGTTGGTTAGGCGTTTAAGTTTTTAACTTACCCAATTACTTGTCATCATGAAAAGGAGTACTGTACCTTAATTCAGAGGTGCAATCTCTCTTTTCTTGCTAAAAGGTCATCGTCTGACTCTACCCTGTCATCATCAGGTATGCAACAATCTACAGGACATACTGCAGCACATTGTGGCTCTTCATGAAAGCCTTTGCATTCAGTACATTTATCAGGCACAATAAAATAAATATCGTCATCTACAGGTTCTTGGGCATCATCTGCATCTACTTTGATCCCACTTTCTAATTCATACAATCCAGTGACCGTATTGCCATCAGAGATTTTCCATTCTACAGCACCTTCATAGATTGCATTATTTGGACATTCTGGCTCACAAGCTCCACAGTTAATACATTCGTCTGTTATTATTATTGCCATGTATTATTTCATATTTAGTATAGAATAAAATCTATATCTTATTGCTGACGTGCAAAAGTATATTAGAATCTAATACCATCCAACGATAATTCGATGAATATCGTTCTTATTGGTGTGGGTGTGATAAATAAAAGTAAACGACTACGCAGCAGACAATAGGGAAAAGTATTCAGTAAATTCACGCGTTTATCAGATTAGAACAATTTACAAAGCTTAAAATTATAATATATCCCCTCTGGTGCCGCATCGACTTTTTCAATAGGCAATTCACTGTAAATTTCTAATGCCAATTCAGGGTTACTAAAAGCGTACAAAGCAAAATTGGCATTCTCATGATTAATTATGAAATCCTTAGGGTACTCCTTCCTCATATTATTATTCTCAAAGGCCTGTTCAGCATTGCTAGAATATAATCCCTTCAAGTAATTGTACCATGCCTTTTCATAGCTACTCATTTCATAGTTACTCATTTCAGAGGCATGTCTTTCAAAAAAATCGAAATGCTTGATATTGTTTTCCCAAAGTCCAAATCAGTAAGGTGAGTTTTTACACCATTACCTTTACCCCTTCCAAATTAATAGTCTGTTCGCTTTGAAATCCATTATTGAGTCCACTCCGGAAACAGACATTTTTCACAAAATGAGTTGTTTTGGATGAGATTTACATTTATTGAGATTCGGTGATGCCTGAGTATGAGCTCATTGAAAAAAATATAAAGATCGCCAAAAGAAACTTTTTTGATTTTGTGTGTTTCCGGAGTGGGCTCATTATTGCGAGATGAAAATTTCACTCATCATCATCAATATTGATCCCTTTTACAATAGATATTAATATATATGATGAAAATAGCATGAGGGGAGCATAGATCACATTAATTACCCCAACGGCTATGGTAAACATGGCTATTAGTGCTACCAGCTTGATGTTGTTCTTAATATCTTTAAGACTGAAGAATGCAATGTTCATATTCATCAAAACCGCGGGGAATATGATGAGAAATATTGTTGGAAACTCGGCATGGATCTCTTTGTCAATGAGCAACAACGATAGAACAACACCGGCCGCAGCAGGGGAAGGCAACCCATTAAATGTATCACTAGGAGGGGTAATATTATATTTCGCTAAACGAAAAATAGCGTTGATAGTATAAATGATGGCAAATATGAGTGCCAATTGATTGTGAAAATATTGATAAAAAAGAAAAGCTGGAGCAATACCAAAACTGATGGCATCAGCTAAACTGTCTAATTCTTTGCCCAATTCACTTTGAGCATCTATTTTTTTTGCTAAAAATCCATCCAAAACATCTAAAATCATAGCAATACTGACTAGGATGATACCCTTTTCCAAGTCACTGAGTAAAATAGCGGTGACACCACAAGCAGCATTTGTTAAAGTAATTGAGTTGGGAATTATACTTTTGTTGTAACTCATAATAATTTGATGAATACATTTTTATTTTCGGTATCGGTCATAATCTATTATATTATTCATAGCGTTATGGCCCACCAACATGTCAAAAATACGCTCTATAAAATTATCCCTGCACACTATTATCGTATTTTATACAGTGCTATATCCACAATAGGGCTAATCTCTCTCGTTATAATATATAACGGATTAGAGCAAATAGTAATGTTCCATTTCCCCATTAATTATATCGGTGCCGCATTTACAATAATAGGTATTACACTTATCACTAGCAGCTTACTTTCATTTAATCTTAGCGAGTTCTTTGGTCTAGAACAATTAAAAAGAAAAAGCGAAACCCTCTATGACACACTAAATACTAAAGGGCTTTACAAATATGTAAGACATCCATTGTATCTCGGTTTTGTCATATTTTTTGTAGGCTTGTTTTTATTTGTGCCAAACCGAAACATATTGGCAGTTGGTTCCATTTCTATTGTTTACTCGTACATAGGAGGTACCTTAGAAGAAAGACGATTGCTGTTACAGTATGGAGATTTATATAAAAAATACCAAGAAACAACACCTTTTATTTTTCCTTATAAAATGAAAAGCAAGTGACTGATAATCAAATCTTTAAATTTAAAAAATTTACCGTAGACCAATCCAATTGCACTATGAAAGTAGGTACTGATGGCATACTATTGGGTGCATGGTGTGATGTGAAAAGAGCAAAAAAAGCTTTAGATATAGGTACTGGTTCTGGCTTGATATCATTGATGATAGTTCAGCGTAATGAAGCCGCCATCATTGACGGGGTAGAAATAGATGAAACGTCTTATAATCAGGCCAAAAGAAATTTTATGGATTCTGATTGGCACAAGAGACTAAATATTGTCAATTCGTCTATTCAAGATTTTAGTGCAGAATCAAAAGGAAATTATAACCTTATAGTTTGTAACCCTCCATTTTTTTCGGGAGGCACCCTTTCATCTTATCAGAATAAAAACTATGTAAGACATACGATTAAATTATCACACCAGGACTTGCTCAAATCTGCTAGAAAATTACTTTCCTCAAAAGGAATATTTTGTGTGATATTACCTCTCATCGAAGGCCTTCGCTTTGTAGAAATGGCAGAAACCTATGGGATGTATTGTAATAGAAAAACTTCTGTTTTTTCGAAAAAAGGCCGACCTGTGGAAAGATTGTTGCTTGAATTTTCAAAAGAAAAAAAGGATTTATTGGAAGACAATTTGGTGATATATAAAAAGGAAAATGACGAATGGACTTTAGATTTTATTCAGTTAACAAGAGAATTCTATCTAAAAATGTAAAGAGTAATTACTCAGGTGGTGTGCTGATGTTTAGTGGAAAAAGAACCTTTTTTAGTTAAAATTGATGCCAACGGAGTTGTTAATATAAAGGTTGAGCACACTGCGAAAACATAAAAAATCTAAAATGTTTCTTTTAGTGACCTTACCCTCTTATTCAACCCGTTGATACTCAGGCATCAACAAAAATTATAAAATGATAATATCATCTAAAATAATTCATTTTGTGAAAATTATCTATTTTCAGAGTGGACTCAAGGTTATATCTACTACTTAGGGGTAAAACGTGGACTTAATTCAAAATCATTTTTATCTTGCAATCTCATGAAATATTCAGATTATAAGTTTGACCCAAAAGTAAAACGAGGGCTTGTTGAATTGGGATTCAAAAGGCCCACGGATATTCAGTATAAATGCATTCCTAATATACTAAACGGTGAAGATCTATTCGCAATAGCTCAAACAGGTACAGGCAAGACCGCAGCATTTGCCATTCCTTTAGTAGATATTCTTTTAGAAAAGAAAAAAGGAGGAAGACGATCATCGGGGGTTTATGCTCTTGTTATGGTGCCCAGTCATGAGTTAGCATCTCAAATCAATGGTGTATTCGAGGATATAGCTAAATATACTTCTGTAAAATCTGTAGCATTAATGGGCGGTGTAGACCAAGACCCTCAGATTAAGAAACTGAATGAAGGAGTAGATGTGGTTATTACTACACCAGGCAGAATGTTTGATCTCATAAGTCAGGGCCATTTAAGGACTAATCATATAGAAATATTGGTATTAGATGAAGCTGATTATATGCTCGATTTGGGATTTATAAAAGATATTTACGATATCATTAGAAAATTGCCAAGAAGGAGACAGACCCTTTTTTTTTCGGCAACAATCAATGATAAAATCAAAAAAGTAGCTTATAAAATTGTACGTCAAAATGCAATCAGAATACAGATATCGCCAAAAGATCCCGTATCAAAAAATGTGGATCACTCTGTATTATTTGTTGATATGGAGGCTAAAAGGTTCTACCTCGAAAGGGTAATCAGAGAAAATCCGGAGACTAAAATATTGGCTTTTGTAAGAACAAGAGTGAGAGCAGAACGTGTATCAAAAGCTATGACAAGAGTAAATATACCTTCTCTTACAATACATGGAGATAAGGATCAAGATGAACGCACAGCAGTAATGAACCAATTCAGATCAGGGACAATTAATTTGCTCATTGGTACTGATGTTACAGCTAGAGGTATTGATATACCTGATGTTTCAATTGTTGTAAATTACGACTTACCTGTAGATTCTGAAAATTACGTACATAGAGTGGGGCGTACAGGGCGGGCAAAAAGAAGAGGGCATGCATATTCTTTTTGTGCAAAAGAAGAAAGGGAAATTCTAGAAGAAATTCAAGAATTTTTAAACAATGAAATTAGAGTACTTCAATTAGATGCTTATGATAAAAAGGAAACTCTAAACATAGAATATGACCGCACAAAAGACTACATGGCACTTATTAGAGACGATGAAAAACAGTACGGAGATAAAAAACATAAGAAACGAACAAAGTAATTGTTTAGTCGGCTTTGTGTATCTGATCTCAAATACTGATCCACAAAGATGACAATAATAAATACGTTTGAAAACAATTGTGCATTTTTACAGTTTGGTAGAAGAAAATTCAATAACTTAAATGGCTAAATTTTCAATTAATCTCAAGAAAGGTGCTATTGAATATGAGAAAAAACAAGAGCTCATTGTTGGCATTGATTTAGGTACCACTCATAGTATTATTGCTTATATCAAAGACGGTAATCCTGAGACTATTTATAATCAATCAGGGTCTGATACTTTGGTTCCTTCGATTATCCATTTTACTGATAATGAAGGTGTTATAGTAGGACATGATGCCAAAACTAAACTTGTAGAGGCTCCAGAAAACACTATTTTTTCTATCAAAAGACTGATGGGAAAGACATATGATGACCTCGGGGGTTTTACAAAAATATTGGGTTATAAAATCATAAACGAAGATGAAGACAAATTGGTAAAAATCCAAGTTGGAGATAAGTTTTATAATCCAATTGAGCTTTCTGCGATGATTCTTTCTCAACTCAAAGAAAATGCTGAAAAAAAGCTGAAACAAAGCATAAAAAAGGTGGTGATTACTGTGCCTGCTTATTTTAATGATTCACAACGTCAAGCCACTAGGGATGCCGGGAAAATAGCTGGCTTAGAAGTATTAAGAATCATCAATGAGCCCACAGCTGCAAGTCTGGCTTATGAATTAGGAACGGATAGGGATCATGAAAAACTCATAGCCGTATATGATCTAGGAGGGGGAACATTTGACATATCTATACTAAGAATAGAAAATGGCATTTTTGAGGTGCTTTCTACTAATGGTGATACTTTATTAGGTGGTGATGATTTTGATATGGTAATTTTTAATAAATGGCAAAAAGATCTGGGCGACCTCAGCGACAATAAATCTGATATACAAGAGCTCAGAATAAAAGCCGAAGAGGCGAAAAAAATTCTTTCTTCATCGAATGAACACAAGACAAATTTTAAAGGTAGATCTCTTTCTATTAGTAAATTTGAATTTGAAAACATATCATCTTCTCTTGTAAAACGCACTATAGATCATTGCCAAAATGCAGTGAATGACGCAGAGATAAAAATTTCTGAAATCACTGATATAGTGATGGTAGGAGGGTCTACTAGAATACCTGTAATAAAAGAAGCAGTAAAATTATTCTTTAATCAAGAAGTGCATGATGATCTTAATCCTGATGAAGTTGTAGCCTTGGGGGCAGCTATTCAGGCTGACATTTTATCTGGCAATAGAAAAGACATGTTGCTATTAGATATTACACCATTGTCATTGGGTATAGAAACTATAGGAGGTTTAATGGATGTAATCATACCTCGTAACTCAAAGGTGCCATCAGCAGCAGGAAGGGATTATACCACCTCTGTAGATGGACAAGCCAATCTTAAAGTATCGGTTTTTCAAGGAGAAAGAGACCTTGTATCTGATAACAGAAAGCTGGGTGAATTTATCTTAAAAGGAATTCCACCTATGCCTGCTGGGATACCTAAAATACAGATTCAATTCATGATAGATGCTGATGGGATTTTGAGAGTAAAGGCAATGGAAAAACGCTCTAATGTAGAGACAGAAGTACTCATCAAATCACAATACGGAATATCAGAAGAAGAAATGGCACTGATGCTCAAGGATTCTATTATTAATGCCAAAGACGATATAATAAAAAAGGGACTTATTGAAGCCCAAACTGAGGCTAAATATGTGATCCTCTCAGGTCAAAAATTTTTAACTCAGAATAAAAACATCATTTCTGAAGTGGAAACAGTAACTACTCAAAAAATGCTCAATAAATTAGAAGCTCTTTTGAATAACGGCTCCAAAGATGAGATTCAAGCTTTTATGGAAGAATTTAATGCATATACATCTCCTTTGGCTCATAGGGCTATGGATGTGAATATCAGCAAATCTTTGAAAGGCAAGACGGTCTAAACTCACAACTGTCATGAAAACCGCTCTTATACGTCCTTTTGCCCATTACATCTCTAAAAAAATAAAAAAGGATAGCAATAACGCATTAAAAGATCAAGAGAGAATAAGGGAATATTTAGTATTAAAAGCAAAACATACTGATTTTGGGAAAGATCATGAATTTCAACATATTCATACCTACAATGATTTTAAAAACCGTATACCTATTCATGATTATGAAGGATTAAAAAGCTATTTTGATAAAGTAAAAAAGGGCAAAGCAAATGTACTCTGGCCTCATAAACCCAAATATTTCGCTAAAACATCAGGTACCACATCTGGAGTAAAATATATCCCTATTTCTAATGAAAGTGTGCGCAATCATATTGATTCTGCCCGCAATGCATTGTTCTACTATATAAGCCACAATGAACATTCCAAAATCTTTGATGGTAAGATTATTTTTCTCTCAGGTGCTCCTATCCTTTCTGTGACAGGAGGGGTTAAAACTGGTCGACTTTCAGGCATTGTAAACCATGAAGTGCCTGGTTGGCTTCGCTCTAATCAACTTCCTTCTTATGATACCAATTGCATTGAAGATTGGGAACAAAAAGTGGACGCCATCGTAGAAGAAACTCATGACCAGGATATGCGGCTAATCAGTGGTATTCCCCCATGGGTGCTTATGTATTTTGAAAAACTCATTGCTAAAACTGGGAAAAAAAATATCAAAGAAATATTCCCAAACTTTTCGGTTTTTACTTATGGAGGGGTAAATTTTGAACCCTATCGGGAAAGTATAAATGAGATAATTGGCGCCGAAATTGACATGATAGAGACTTACCCAGCTTCAGAAGGGTTTATAGCATTTAGTGCCGAACAGAATCACGATGGGTTACTCCTTAATACAAACTCAGGAATCTTTTTCGAGTTTGTAAAATCGGACACTATTTCTAAAAAAGAACCTGAAAGAGTTGACCTAAGTGGTGTGAAAATGGGAGTAGATTATGCCATTATTATTAATAGCAATGCAGGACTATGGGGTTATAATATTGGAGACCTTGTGCGCTTCGTTTCTCTTAATCCATTTAAAATAATTGTATCAGGAAGATTAAAACATTATATCTCTGCCTTTGGCGAACATGTGATAGGAAAAGAAGTGGAACAGGCCATTTCTGATGCCTCTAAATCATTGAAAATCAAAGTGATAGATTTCACAGTGGCTCCTCAAGTAAACCCTAAGGAAGGACTTCCATATCATGAATGGTTTATTGAATTTAAAAATCAATCTTCTGATTTGAGTGCTTTTGCCAAAGTCTTGGACCTTTCGGTAAGAGCGCAAAATATATATTATGAAGACCTTATCCTTGGGAATATTTTGAAACCAGCAGTCATAACTCCTGTACAGAAAAATGGATTTAGAACAATGATGAAATCTGAAGGTAAATTAGGAGGACAAAACAAAGTGCCAAGACTCAGTAATAATCGGGACATAGTATGCAATTTGGGCAGGCTGTAAAGAATGGTTAAATGGTTTAATGATTTAATGGGATAATGATTTAATGGGATAATGGGATAATGATTTAATGGGATAATGATTTAATGATTTAATGGGATAATGATTTAATGGGATAATGATTTAATG
>JAZGFD010000185.1:0-4808 GCA_036479115.1 Saprospiraceae bacterium
GTAATGACTGCACAAGACGGAGAAATTGTACAATTAAGAGGTACTATTATTAATAAAGAAAAGATAAAAGGACGAAACAATAGGTATCGTCTTACGGCTACGTTTAAAGACAATAGCAGTTTTATAGAATTAATATGGTTTCAATCAGTGAGGTGGATAGAAGAGAGTATCATCACAGGGGAAGAGTACATTGTTTTCGGTAAAGTGAGTGTATTCAAAGGGAAGAAAAGCATACCTCACCCGGAGATTGAGCTAGTAGTAAAAAACCAGTCGCTCAAAGTACTAGAACCTGTGTACAGTTCAACTGAAAAATTGAATGCATTTGGACTGGATACGCGAAACAGACGCAAATTAATGCTGTCTTTACTTTCCAACATGTCATCATCTGATCTTCCTGAGAACCTTTCTTCTAAGGTCATTTCTCAATTAAAGCTGTGTACCAGATTTGAATCTTACCAATGGATACATTTTCCTCCATCTGATCATAAGCTGAAAATGGCTGAAAACAGGTTGAAATTTGAAGAAATTTTCTTTCTCCAATTACGTCTGATGCAAATAAAAAAGAAAAGAGAACTTGATTTAGCCGGCTTTACTTTTGAAAAAGTAGGTAATATTTTTAATACTTATTTCAAAGAAAAACTTCCATTTGAGTTAACAAGGGCTCAAAAAAGAGTACTTAAAGAGATTCGATTTGACATGAAAAAAGGGGCTCAAATGAATCGTCTTCTCCAAGGTGATGTAGGCAGTGGAAAGACTATTGTGGCGCTCATGAGCATGTTTATAGCCCTTGATAATGGCTATCAGGCATGTATGATGGCTCCTACTGAAATTTTAGCTCAGCAGCATTATGCTTTTATTAGTGAAAGTGTAAAAGGGCTGGGTGTGCAAGTGGGATTCTTATCAGGATCAGTAAAAGGTAAGGCCAGAGGTAAATTACTAGAGTTTCTCAAAGACGGTCATATTCATATTCTTATAGGAACTCATGCTCTTATTGAAGATCATGTAATTTTTAAAAAATTAGGATTTGCTGTGATTGATGAGCAACACAGATTTGGAGTGATACAAAGAGCTAAGTTGTGGACTAAGAATGATGATTTTCCACCTCATGTACTTGTCATGACTGCCACACCTATACCTCGCACCTTAGCCATGACGGTATATGGTGATTTGCACGTTTCCATAATTGATGAACTTCCACCTGGCCGAAAAGAAATAGAGACCGTACATAGAATGGAAAAGGATCGCACAAGGATTATAGGTTTTATGCACGAGGAGATTAAAAAAGGAAGACAGATTTATGTGGTCTATCCTTTAATAGAAGAATCTGCTAAACTTGATCTCCAAAATCTGCAAGAAGGATATGAGCAACTTCTACCATTTTTTCCCGCTCCGGAGTATCAAATTGCAGTGGTACATGGAAGAATGAAACATGCTGATAAAGATTTAGAAATGCAAAGGTTTATTACAAGAAAAGCACAAATCATGGTGGCTACCACTGTAATAGAAGTAGGTGTAAATGTACCTAATGCGTCAGTGATGATCATTGAAAATGCAGAACGATTTGGACTGTCACAACTCCATCAATTAAGAGGAAGAGTAGGTCGTGGAGCAGAGAAGTCATTTTGCATCTTAATGACATCATACAAGGTGACCAAAGAAGGTAAAAAACGAATTAAAACCATGTGCCGCACCAACAATGGATTTGAAATTGCAGAAGTAGATATGGAGCTGAGAGGAGCAGGTAACATTGAAGGTACCCAACAAAGTGGTGCTTTAGAATTTAAACTTCTGGATCTTTTTCAAGATCGAAAAATATTAGTAGCAGCCAGACATTTGGCAGAAGCAATTTTGGAAGAAGATTCTAGCTTAGAGAAAGATGAGAATAAGGCTATTGCTGAATATATGGCAATGTATAGGGCAAAGTATCAAGATTGGGGGAGGATCAGTTGAAACCTGTTAGACTTTAGTAAAAACCTCAACGGTAAAATGACAATTTCACGGCTTTCTATAATGGCAACCTAAAAGGTTAATAAAAAAAATGAATAAACGGTTCCAAACAAAAGGAGGTCAAACCTTCAAAGCGAACCGCTTTGAATACAGAAAATAAAGAGCTTACAAAGTAACTAGAGGTGGCATCAATTTTGAGCCAATTTTGAAAATAGATAATTTTCACAAAATGAATTATTTTTAATGATATTATCATTTTTTGATATTTGTTAATTCCTGAATATCAACAGATTGAATAAGAGGATAAGAAGATAAGATCACTAAAAGAAACTTATTGGGTTTTTTATGTTTTCGGAGTGGACTCAATTTTAGTAAAAATATTATGTCGCTATACTGTGGCTATTTTCGTCTCAAATCAAAGAGATGGCAACATAATCGAAAATCACTACCACATAAAACAAGCTGGTAATAACCCCTATTATTAAGACAAAAATGAGCCTTGTCTAACAACTAAAATAATAAATTTTTACCTGCTTGTTTCGCAGACAGGTCTCAAAAGCACACTTCTTGAATAGTTACTATACAAAAAAGGAATATAGAAAATCGTACCAATAGGATATTACGAGCTATATTTGGGGTGCAATTCAATGTGTCGTTTTCGTAAAGAGGTCAGGAGACCTTTTGTCGAATATCACACAATTATTGGGCTTTATACGACATTTTAAATTACACCTTATATTTGTCATCTTCAAAAGATGTAACTACTCAGATGGAGCCAATTATGGACAAAAAAAGTTCTTTTTCTACCATTTTACAGCTATTTCTTTCGCCATAGCTCTGCTATGCCTCAAAAAATGAGCTTTATCTGAAAAAAAAATAACAATTTTTTATCTCAAAAGCGCCCACCTGAGTAGTTACCAAAAGATTAATATCATGAACTGGACAAAAGTGATTTACTGGATTTCTACAATTGTCATGTGTTTGGTATTTACATTTTCTGTAGGAATGTATATCACTAACTATGATGGTATGATGGAGTATTTTCCTAAACTGGGATTCCCCGCGTGGTTGGTTCTACCTCTAATTGTATTGAAAACACTTGGTATAGTGGCTGTACTCAGTAAAAAATCCAAAATGCTTAAAGAATGGGCCTACGCTGGTTTCTTTTTTGATGCGGTAATGGCATTTTCGGCACATTATTTTGCAGCAGATGGCGGCGGCACAATATCGATTATTGCTATTATTTCGATTATTGTATCAAGATTATTTGATTGGTTATTGTACAAATAAATAGCCGAGTTGGAGTTTATATCAAATTGCCTGACGTTTCAATGGTCACTCTTTAATTTTTTTCAAGGCTTATTTTTTTAAGTCAGCAAATTTGAATATATAAAATCTTAAACACCAATGATGACTACCACAGAAACGCACACAAAAATCCAATAGATACTAATGCTGTGTCAAGTGTTAAATGGTGGGTGGGGTTTGATAAATATTTTGAGGCGGAACAAGGCGGAAAACTTACGGTTTTAGCGAGCTAAATGAGCGGTTTCCCAACGATGTGCAGGATTAAAAAATTCCAAATCACCCTTCAGTAATAGCTTGGCACAGCACTAATGCAAATACTGATAATAATAGCAATACATTTCTAATTTATCTGGCTAATTTTAAGCATCAATACAATGCCCATATTCTCCAAGATGTCGGCAAAAAATACAAAAAAAGGTAACTTTCGACTTTCGACTTGAAGTCATCACGTTTTTAACATATTTCAAATGGGTCAATGGCAATTGGTTAAATGGTCTGTAGGAATCACTATTGTATTTTTTATATTAATTTTCTTTATCAATGGTATTTCAGAAGATTCCCTAAGAATCAATATCAGATGGTCAGCTCGATTTGCAGCCGCATATTTTGCCATAGCTTTTGGCTCCTCCTCCTTCCAATACTTCAAGAAAGGTTTGTTCTCCTTCTGGCTTATAGGAAATAGAAAATACTTTGGAATAACATACGCTCTAGTACATTTGATACATTTGCTATTTATAGTCGTCTTGCATCAAGCATATCACCCCATTTTCAATATCGCAGCGACTTCGTCACTTATAGGAGGTGGAATTGCATATGCATTCACTTTTGTTATGCTGATTACCTCTTTCAGCCAATTCCAATCCAAAATATCACATCGAGTCTGGAAAGTCATTCATACCATAGGAGGATATTGGATTTGGGCTATTTTTTTTATCTCCTATCTTAAAAGGGTGGATACAGAGATCGAATACTTGCCCATGATTATTATTTTTATGGTAGTAATGTTATTGCGGGTATCAAAATTGATGCATAATGGATTTAGATAGGCTTTTAAATTGATAGGCTTTTAGGCAAATGGGCAAATGGGCAAATTAATATTTTAAGGTTGTTCAAGCAACTACACAAGTGGCGCAATGTTGGTAAGTTCTCAATATTGTAATCACCATAAAAAGGCTGAAGATCATTAAGCTGAATAGCCAATGTCAACGCCCTTGGTTGAGTAGCGATTGTTGTGATTTGGCTACATATGCAAGAGGCCATTTTTCAGTCTTACCCCTGATTTATCATTGTGATATTTATCATTGTGATATTTATCATTGTGATATTTATCATTGTGATATTTATCAGAGGGAAAAATTAAAGGGTTATCATTTTGAATTACCTTGCTAATTCTTGCAATTCTATTGCCGTCTTCCTAGTGCTCTGCCAAGTGTTAAATGACGGGTTGGCTTTGCGCATAATTTGATCCTGAACGAGGCAAAAAACGCAGTCATAGCAGTAGATATGGCGAGTATTTTTAACAAAGAGCAGGTTCAAAAGATGCCAAAGTTACC
>JAZGFD010000186.1:0-45951 GCA_036479115.1 Saprospiraceae bacterium
GGTAACTTTGGCATCTTTTGAACCTGCTCTTTGTTAAAAATACTCGCCATATCTACTGCTATGACTGCGTTTTTTGCCTCGTTCAGGATCAAATTATGCGCAAAGCCAACCCGTCATTTAACACTTGACAGATCACTAGTGCTCTGTCAAGGATAAATTAACGGGTAACTTTGGCATCATTTAAGCCTGCACATTGTTGGAAAACCCATCATTTAGCTCGCTAAAATCATGGGTTGGGATAAGGGATGCTGCCTCAGGTAGTCCCCATAATCACACAGTTTATGGCCTCAAATTTTTATGTCGTATTTACGATAAGCCAGATAAAGATTCAAAATTTACGAAAAAACTACACGATTTGATTTGATGTAATTATTGGTTTCGCAGTTAACAAATAGGTGAAAATCAACTTCTTTTTTGTGCTTTCTATACTACCTCAACAAGTCAAAAATATGCGAATATTTTACAGTAAATAACTGATTCTCTTTTTTAAAATCATCTCTGATTTCATTAAAAACTACAAACAATCCTGAATTGGCACTACGGAGCCACCCAAGGCGAAGATTTGTAGAAAACTTATCAGATGATTCATTGTATTGTACAAGTGCTTGTACAAATATCTTGGGTGTAAATGAATATGAGAATCTTCCGCGTACGACATGGGTTAAAAAATCTCCACCTGGCAAATCAATATTGAATCGATTAAAGCTAATTTCTGTATTAAATTTGTCCCCTACCCTAGCATTCATTGTTAAGCTAGTAAATAGACGCGTACCTCCAAAAAAACCGCCATATACTCCTCTCAAACTCAAACTTATTGGTTTGCTCCTATCAGTCCAAGCAACTGGGAAAAATTCGGCGTGACTATATGTCCCTGGCTCTACAAATACACCCTCTGATATTTCAAATCGCTCTTTGACTCCTTCGGTTGTAAAATTTACACCACTGTGAAATTCGTAACCGTTCTTCCACACCCAGTGATTGTCAATATGAACAAACTGAGTCTCAAGAAACCCTTCGAAATCCCAGAATCCTCTGTAAGAAACATGAGGTCTAATTTCTAAAAGTCCACCTAGAATTTCTTTTTTGGGTCTAAGTACTTTAAACACCAAAGCCTCAAATTTCTTAAAAGCCGACCGTTGTAAAAACCCAACTTCAGGGTTAAAATCTTCCCCAAGCTGTGTATACCCTATAAAATTATTCCATCCATTCCAACTGTGATTAAATCTCATTCTGAAGGCCACATCACCTCCTTGTCCTCCGTCTATTCCAGGAGTATTACTCTTGGCTATGAATGCATCTATTTGTGCTTTAGGGCCTAGACCTATCTTTGTATCCAGAGCATATACAGTATTATAATCATCGCCACGGTCTTTAGTTCTAGACCTATTCACAATAATTCCACCCAAACTAGTACGAGTACTCTCAAATTCATGATTAACCCTGCCTATGCTAAATGTATTTCCACTGATTCCTTCTTCATTTACACCCTCGGTATACATATTCAAAAGGCCAATATTTGTATTTTTTTGCTTGCCTGACAACCGTACTCCTCCTATTATTGGTACCAGATTTCCATCATCCCCAATGCCTATGCGTCTACTAAAAAACAAATCAATTTCGCCGGGACTTCCTACTGAAAACAAACCAGCATTCTCAAGGAAAAATCGTCTTTTTTCAGGGAAAAAGAGATTAAATCTATCCAAATTTACTTGTTCTTCATCCACTTCCACTTGAGCAAAATCTGTATTATATGTAGCATCTAATGTAAGGCTAGGGGTTATGCTGTATTTTAAATCTAGCCCAACTTCGCCATCAGTTTCCCACTCTGGGTTATCTAAATTAAAGCCTTTTGAGCTTTGACCCAACACATATGGGATCAGTTTGAGATTTCCTTGAGTTTTTAAATCAAGACCTATGAGATCTCCTGCCATACTCAATCTCGTTAATCCAAACGATAATGGCAACGCTGACCAAAAAGCACGTTCATTCTTATTTCTAATATTTCTTTGAATATTTAGACCCCATTTCTGGGTTCCTTTGCCGAATCGAAGTGTTTTTAAGGGTATTTGAAATTCTGCACTCCATCCATAGTCTCCTGTTGAAGTCTTTACTTCCCATGATCCATCCCAATTAAGATTAAATCCTCCTATTGTTCCTCCTTGTGCTCTATTGGCACTAAAATTACCCCGCCCTTCATTGTCCACTTGTGCATCATATTGTATCCCTATTGGATTGGTGCCAAAAACAAAGCCATTGCGGGTATCATGGTATGTATCAAAAATAAACTGGATCGCATCCGTTTCTTCAAGCGATGCGTCCCTTCTAGAGTCGGTTACAATAAGTAAATCAGCATTGGAGTCATACATCACAGCTGATAGATATAAATTATCTTTATCGTATGCGATCCTCACTTCTGTCTTTTCTGAAACCTGAGTGCCTTGATTTGGTTGCTGTTGCACAAAATTTGTAATTGGCATTATCTTCTGCCATGCTACATCATTGAGTACATCACCATCTAGTTTTGGGATTTCTGTAATAGGTGTGGCACTTGTAATTTGTCCTTCATTGATCTTATTATCATTCTGCCCATTTAATTGTGAAAGACTAAAAAGAAGAATTAAAATAAATACATTTTGACAAATAAATAACAGGCTGTAGTAAGATCGCATTATATTTTAATTTAATATGATAAATGTATAGGCTGACTGAGAAGTATAACTTTAAGTAAAATGAATTGTTTGATGAAATTTTATTTTTTGAAATTCAATAATATCTTGATTTGTGGCAGTATTTGAGAATCAAAATTCCTCCAATTTATAATCAATATATCTATTTTTAGATCACGGAAATACGCCCATGGTAATATAGTCATTTGCCACTTTGTTAATAGCCCCTATAAATGCCGCTGTTCTGAGATCAGTAACCCTTTTTCTTCTTTTCTTAAGCTCCCGTATTTGTCGGAAAGCTGATACCATAGTTTCCTCTAGGCCAGACCTCACAAGATCTATTTCATCAGCCCCTCGAGTAATGAAATCTTTTTCTTTTTGGCTCACTGTTTTACCTGTGAGGTTCTCAATGGTGCCCATGATATTTAGATATGTACTTTGATTAAACCTTTTGTCCATTCGCCCAAAACGTACATGAGAAAGGTTTTTTAACCATTCGAAATATGAAACTGTTACCCCTCCTGCATTGAGATACATATCGGGTAAAATGACCACTCCTTTTTTCAGTAATATCTTCTCGGCTTCAGCAGTAATAGGCCCATTGGCCGCTTCTCCTATCACTCTTGCTTTTACCTCCATTGCATTGCCTTTATGAATTTGATTTTCTAATGCTGCAGGGATTAGAATATCACAATCTATTGATACCCAGTCTTTTGCATTATTCAAAAAATCGCCTTTCTCATATCCTTTTATTCCTCCAGTCTCCTTTTTATATTTCATTAAGTCTTCAATATCAATTCCTTTAGGATCATAGAGTGTGCCATCATACTCTGCTATACCAACAATAAGCGCGTCTCCCTCTTCTCGAAATATTTTACCTGTATATGAGCCTACATTTCCAAGTCCTTGAATCACAATCCTTTTGCCTGCTACTCCAGGAGTCAGGCCAATTTCTCTCATGTCAGAATCAAAACTTAATGCCTCCCTCAATCCATAATACACACCTCTTCCTGTTGCCTCTGTTCTTCCTCTTACTCCATTGAGATTTACGGGTTTTCCAGTAACACATCCTACTGCGTCAATTTCAGAATTTCGGTTAAAAGTGAGATAAGTATCTAGTATCCACGCCATTTCACGCGACCCTGTACCATAATCAGGAGCAGGTACATCTACACTGGGGCCTATAAAATTCTTCTTAATTAATTCAGCTGTATATCTACGCGTTATTCTTTGAAGTTGGTCAACAGTATAATTCCTAGGATTGATTTTTACCCCTCCTTTAGCTCCTCCAAATGGTACATCTACAATGGCACACTTGTAAGTCATGAGCGATGCTAAAGCCATAACCTCTTCTTGATCTACCATTTCACTATACCTAATTCCACCTTTAGTAGGTGATCGGTGTTGAGAATGTTGTACTCTGTAAGCTTCAATAATTTGATATTGATTCCCAATTTTTACGGGGAATGCCATTTGATATACAGAATTGCAGACTTTAATTTGCGCTAAAAGTCCCTTTGGATGTTCCGTAAGAACTGCCGCCTTGTCAAAATTCTTTTGAACGGTCAGATAAAAATTACTCATTGTCTAAGTTTCTTTCGATTTTATTCAGTTTCTTCTCAATGGAGAAAAGATAAATGATCAGCCCAATGAGAAGTATCAATAACACTCCATATACTCCATAAATTTTTCCCGTACTTCGATAAAAGTCAGAATCTGAGGCGACAAGTGATAATGGAAATGAGAAAAGAATAAAGGAGGATAAAATGTTTTTCATAATACTTGATGACATTTGATAAAAAGTCATAATCGGTACCAAAAATCATTCTTTTTAGTCATTTAATGCCTCATTTATGATTTTTTCTTCTACTTTTTTTACTCTTACGACAATTTGGGCAATCCAGCCTCCTAGTAAAGCAAGGCCAATAATGGCCGGATAAAATACCATTCTTAGTGTGTTGTCCATATCATCATTACCAAATGCAGGGTTCCCACCATTCCCAGGATGCAAACTATCTGTAAGACGAGGAATTATCATGATCAAAGGAATCATTGCACAAAAAGCAAAAATATTATATATAGCAGAGGATTTGGCTTTTTTATCAATATCGTCAATGCTTGATCTGAGAATACCATAGGCAAGATAGATCATCATTGAAATGGCTACCATATTTAATTTTACATCATTTGTCCAAAATGTCCCCCAAGTAAACCGAGCCCATAATGATCCTGATATTACGCCTATGACTCCAAATACAATAGAGATATATGTAAATGCGGCTGCATTGTGATCGTAAATAGATTTGGCTTTTCGCAAATAAAAAATACTATATATCAATGCTATAGTAAGCAAAACAAACTGTGCCATCCATATTGCTACATGAAAAAAAGTATTCCTGATTGTTTCAATAAGAATATTTCTGTAAGGAAATGCAAATTTCCAACCCACTTCACTGACATTCATCAAATTGGTCCATTGCGCTTTGTTTTCATCATTGTGGTTTTTGGATTTTAGAATTCTTAGATTGGGATATATTGAATACCCATGTTTTGTATTGTTTATCACTAAAGTGACATCCGTTACTTTTGATCCGCTAGGCATATCGTTGGGAATTTCAAATAATAGAGAAGCCCTTTGGTTATCTTGGGCTTTAAAAATAGAAGACTTGATTTGTTTGTCTTTTTCCATTCTTATAAAAGCACTATAACGCCCATCTAAAAAATGCGTATTGTACCCAATTATATCTAGTGAAACTGTAGATCCAGAATACAAACGGCTCTCAGAAACTTCTAGAATACCTGGCTTAAGAGGCACTAACAGCCCTGCTGTAACAGTATATATCAAACAGATAATACCTATATATTTCCACCAATTTTTTTTTAAATTCATTAACTATGATTGCCAATTGTATTTGAATAAATATAAAGATACAGTGCTCATGATTAGAATTGTACTGAACAACAAAGACAAACCGTTCATATTCCAACTTTGCTCTGTTATCAATTGTCCTCCCATACTTGTACAAACCAAAATCAGAGGAATGCTTATTGGAAACGATAAAATACCCAAAAGAGTACCACGATTTGAGGAAGTAAGAACCAGTGCAGAAGGAAGAGAAAATGTGGAAGAAATGCAAAGTGAACCCACTCCCAAGAGAATCAGAAATGATCCAAAGGGAAATCCTTCGAAAGAATGAAATAACAGTCCTAAAAAAAGGAATAATATCCCTCCTATAAAAATAAAAAACCAATTATAAATGAGCTTTGAAATGATGATGTGATATGGTGATACCACGTGATATAAATATAAGGATTCTTCTTCTTTTGTTTTTGTAAACGCTCTCAATGCAAAATTAGAAGACATCACTAAAATAAATACCCAGAAAATGGAATTAAAAGAAAAAGCATCCATAGTCTCAGTACCTCTGTATAAAATATAAGAAACTATAATTACAAACAGAAAGAGACCATATGACTCGTACTTATTACGGTATTCTGTCTTAATATCTAAAGTTAAAAGTGCTATTATTTTTTGAAAATGAAGATTCACACTATTTCATATTATGAATTATTATAATTTGTATATCTTTGTTAGTGAATAAGTTGAGACAATTATGGCGTCATTTTTATTACATATTATTTTTGCAACACTTTTTTATGCTTCTCCCTATAGTAGTGACATAGCTTATACTTATCATTCTGTGTCCTTAAAAAAAGGAGATGGTATGTGGTCATTACTAAGACGATACAATCTCAACCATTCCGAGTGCAATATCGATCAATTTTATGAATTGAATGGTTTAGAGAAAAACTCATATCTTAACATAGGTACAAAGTACAAACTCCCTGTCTATATTTATAATTATGACGGTAAGAGTATAAGATCAACAATAGGGATTCAAGATTGGGATAAAGCGGTAAGAATTAAAGAATACAACGAATATCTAATCTCTCAAGGATTGAGAAAACATAATTATAAAGAAAGTAAAATATTATGGGTTCCCCACAATGAGATACAATGTAAACAAACCAACAAACCTCTTAAGAACAAGGTAAAAGATAAAGAATCTCTTGATACAAAACCTGCGATTCGCATTATTAAAAATGATTTATACGGAAAAGGATATAGCAATGTAAAAGTATTTGACAATTCACTAAATGGCATAGTCTTTTATGTGATAAGTGGACATGGAGGTATTGATCCTGGTGCCGTTTGTGATGATTTCGATGAAAAACTTTGTGAGGACGAATACGCTTATGATGTGGCCCTAAGACTGGCAAGAAACTTAGTACAACATGGGGCAACAGTAGAAATGGTTATCATAGATGAAGATGGAATAAGAGATGAAAAATATCTTAAATGTGATACGGATGAAAAACTTGCCAACGGTAAAAAAGTGCCAGCAAGTCAACGTAAAAGACTCAAACAAAGAACTGTATATGTCAATAACAAATATGCTGAATACAAAAAAAAGGGGATGGTCGATCAGTATGTTGTATCCATCCATGTAGATAGCAGGAAGGCCGATCACAGGCAAGATGTATTCTTTTGTCATTATAAAGAAAGCAAAAGCGGCAAGAAATTAGCGACTTCTTTGCAAAAGAAATTTCAAGAGAAGTATGATAAATATCAAAAAAACAGGGGATATCATGGCCACCTTGATGAAAGATCACTTTATGTATTAATGAACACTGCTCCCCCAGCCACATTAATAGAGCTTGCCAATATTAAAAACAAATCTGATCATCGCCGTATTTTAATAAAAGAAAACAGGCAAGCACTGGCCAATTGGATATATGAAGGACTATCAGATCACGCAATAGCGGAATCACAAGAGCATGTTGCAACCCCTTAAATCTGAATTGTCTATACGTCCTTGAACAACTACCTGGTCGTGCTCATTAATATAGCCTACATCATCAGTAGCAATAAATGAACAGGTGTTAATATTAGCCAAGTCAATGATATTTATCCTGCCAGATTTTCCTTTATTTGTAAATACAAAAGGGTCTGAAAGGTCAGTAATGACTACTTTAATAAAATTACTCTGACTGTAAGTACTTCCATTAATACTGTATAATTGAGAAAAACATTCAGTCATACCATATTCAGCATTTATATTAATGGTATTAAATGATGTTTTTAACACTTCATCAAGTTCAGAAGAGTTCATTTCTGGCCGTTTTCCTTTCATACCCCCTGTCTTTATTACAAAAAAATCTGGCCATGAAAAAATCTTATAAGATTCGGCAAAATCCAAAAGTGCATAACTCACACCTAGTAAAACAGTTTTCTTTTTTTCTTTTTTTAATATTTTTAGAATAGTATACAAATCATTGTGATTATAAAGATAAAATGCACTGCGGTCATCTTCTGATTGATCAATAAAGTGCTGACACATGGCTATTAAAGATGATCCTTCTCGTTCTAAATATGAAGGGAGTAAGCAGAGGAAACAGGTTTTTTCTATAGACCCATAATACGACTCAAAAATATGTGCAGCATTATTCAAATAAAACAACGAGTCATATATAAAATGTCTGCTGGAAATACTGCCTGTAGTACCCGAGCTGGTAAAGATTCCTTCTTCCGTCCAATCTCCAGATTTTATCTCATGTGTTTTAAAAAAAGATATAGGTAAGAAACTAATATTTCCTATTTCTAACTTTAAGCCAGCAGTAAGATTATCATATTCACTATAAATTGGGTTGTATAATATCTGAAAGTCATAAATTTCTTTAGCTAGTTGCCAAAAATCCTTATCATTGCTACAAGCAGCAAAACTTTGTAACAAACGTTTTCGTTTTATTAAATATGAATTACTCAAAAGGTATATTATTAGTTCTTTTAGGTATCTCGATTTTCCTTTTCCACTCATGTGGCAAAGAAGAAGCGCTGTCTCCTATTCCTGAAATAGTTTTCTTAGGATTCAGCAAAGATACAATGCACCAAAGTTTTTTTAATGAAGATACTGTTCAAATGGCTCTTTCTTTTATAGATGGTGATGGTGATTTGAATAACTTTGAAGAGAATAAGGGGGCAAAGATTATTATTACTGACCTGAGAACCAATGCTCTATACGACAGATTTTTACTTCCTGACATACCTAATAATAAAGGAGCAGTAAGTGGTGAGATGTTCATTCGGTTATTTACAACTTGTTGTGTTTTTCCTGATAACATCCCCCCTTGTGATATTGATGACCGTTATCCTGCCAATGAGCTTACTCTTCTGGTAATATTGCAAGATGGGAAGGGAAACAATAGTAATTCTATTACTACACCTCCAATTACGCTTCTTTGTAATTAATCCAATCTATTCCTTTTCTCAATAAATCTTGCGTTTTGTTTTCTAATGAATCAGGTTTTGTTTGATGGTTATATTCCCAATTTGCCTCGGGAGGCAAACTCATTAGTATAGACTCTATACGACCAGATGTCTCTAAACCAAACTTAGTCCCTCTGTCGTAAATAAGATTAAATTCAACATACCTTCCTCTTCTTATTTTTTGCCATTTCTCTTCTTCTGGTGTGTATTTTTTAAGGTAATTAAGCTTAAATAAATGACTGTATACAGGAATGAATGAAGATCCAATATCTTTTACAAATTTCCAAATATCCGTTTTATCTCTACCTTCCCGACCCCCTAATTTGTCAAAAAAAATGCCTCCAATTCCTCGTGTTTGATTCCTATGAGGAAGAAAAAAATAATCATCTGCCCATTTTTTATATTCTTGGTAAGCTTGATCAGAAAAGCGATCACATTTGGATTTTAGATGATGGTGCAAGAATGTTGCCTCTTTCACATTTACAAAATGTGGTGTCACATCAATACCACCTCCAAACCACCATACGGAATCATTAAGTTCAAAATACCGTACGTTCATATGAATAATGGGGACCCAAGGGTTTTTAGGATGCAAAACTATAGACACTCCTGTTGCTAAAAATTCGCCATGAGGAATATCCAATTTTTTTGCCATTATTTCTGGCATATCGCCATGAACTTCAGAAAAGTTAACACCTCCTTTTTCGATATGTTGCCCTTTGATTATTCTAGTTCGGCCTCCTCCTCCTCCTTCCCTATTCCAAAGGTCTTGGTGAAAACGGCCTTTTTCATCTAAAGCCTCAAGAGAATTACAAATGTCATCCTGAAGGCTTTTAAACCAATTGACTATATCTGCTTTATCTACTGATACATTACTGTCCATTTATCTCAATTGCAGCAGCTACTACTTTCTTACTATTTCCTACAAACACTTTATTTCCTATCTGAATGACTGGCCTCTTAAGAAATGTATATTCTGATGTGATCAATTCGGCCATTTCTTCTTGACTTAATTGTTTTAGTTGCAAGCCCATAGCTCTATATTTCATTGCTCTTTTACTAAAAAAATCATCATAAGTCCCTCTTAATAAAGCCACCAAATCATCCAAATCACTGCGTAGAATTCCCCATTGTTTGATATCGATCATTTCAAAACTCGATGTATCGCCTAATTCTTTAATTATCCTGCTACAGGTGGAACATGTAGACAAATACCAAATACGTTTCATCAGCTAGGTATTGCCTTTTTTATAATCGGTTAAAAACTGCTCTAGGCCTATGTCTGTTAATGGGTGTTTGAGTAACCCTAAAATTGAGCTCAATGGACAAGTAGCTATATCAGCCCCTGCCATGGCGGAATCTACAATGTGTTTAGGGTTTCTAATAGACGCTGCAAGAATCTCAGTCATGTAACCCTGTATTGCATAAAGTTCGGCAATCTGAGCTATTAGTTCTATTCCATCCCAAGATATGTCATCTATCCTGCCTATAAATGGTGATATATATGATGCACCTGCTTTAGCAGCTAGGATAGCTTGTCCTGCCGAAAACACCAATGTACAATTTGTGCGTATTCCGTTGTCCGTAAACCATCTGATTGCCTTTACTCCATCTTTTATCATAGGTACTTTCACAACGATATTAGGGGCAATTTCAGCTAACTTTTTACCTTCTTCAATTATTCCTTCAAAATCAGTAGAGATAACTTCTGCACTCACGTCACCATCAACGATTTTACATATTTTAGCATAGTGGTTTCTAATATTTTCAGCACCAGTAATGCCCTCTTTAGCCATTAATGAAGGGTTAGTAGTTACACCATCAAGTATGCCTAAATCTTTGGCTTCTTTTATTTGATCAAGAGAAGCAGTGTCAACAAAAAATTTCATAGGAGATTCTAGTTTTTGCGCAAATATAGAGGAATATTAATATATGGATTTGGTGATATTTTGTATCTGACCTAGGCAAAGGTTCCTATGAATAGCCACAACTATAGACGGGGCTCTCTAAGGTCATGCAGATTCAAAAGTTTCCAATGGCTGACGTCAATTTTATCCTTGATCGAGAATTTTTTAAAAAAAATGAAGATATCGTAAAAAAAACATTTTTTTGACTTTTAATGTGTTCTCTTTAACCACTATATTCAACTTAATTTTAAATGCATAAGACACATTTTGGAATAACTCGAGCAAGTATTGAGCCTTCTCCGCAAACTCGCAAAATCAAAAAAAAATTACTTCGATAAGCTCTGCATAAAGCATTTGGCGAATTTTACATTTTTCTCAATTCGCTGATACTCAGGCATTACCGAGTCTCCAAAAATGCAAATTTCATCCAAAATTTCCCATTTCATAAAATTCGTCAGCTTTCGTTCAGACACTATTTACAGATAAAAATTGAAAATACATAAAGACAGAGAGTGCCTAATTAATAAAGCAGTGAAGAGGAGGGAAAAGAACAGAAATAAAAATGAGGCGTCACACCAAACCGCTACAACTTTTTACCCTTGCTGTGTTTCCACCCTGGGGGAGTTCAAAAGGAGCTGGCCGTGTGAGCCTCGCCACAAAAGTAATCCCTTTGTGAATTGAAACACAACTTTTAACCTTAAAAATTATCAAATCATTTTTATAACTTCTCATGTGGCGTGCTATTGAGGAGAGAAATTGCTATTGTATTGCTAGACAATGCTCATTTATTTCTATTATCATTGTCTTAGATTTGTTGATGCTTGAGTATCAACAGTTTGAAAAAGAAGATAAGATCTAGTGGTGTCCGACTAAACCTAAAAAAGACTATTTTCTCAAGAAATTCCCTCTGCAAACTACTTTTTGTCCAATAGCAGGGTATCTACTGCTAAAAACCAAAAAAAGAATCATTTGGCTGTCCGATAAAGTTGTAAAAAGATCATTAATAAGCTAACACCATCCATATAAGCACCCCAGTTTATCCTAAGTAATCCATATTACTATCAAATGATCAAAATCAGCTGTCCGACTAAATGAATTCAACTAAAAAACTTACTCGGACATCATTAGATAAGATCACTAAAAGATTTATGCAGAGCTTGTCGAATTAAAAATTTTAGATTTTTAATGTTTTCGGAGAAGGTTCACAATTGTATGTACTACAAGCAATTGTATGTACTACAAGCTCCATACCCCTATGCCCTAAATCGTTGACCACTATTGTTGACCTTAACATCTCTTTGCAAACGAGGAAATTCTTTTTGCACTAAGCGGAAACTCCTTCCTTTAAGTTGATTTAATATAGCACTAACCCCTATTAAAGTACGAGGCCTATACCAATTTTTAAGGCCAATAAATAGCAAAATTATAGCAACAAAAGAGTCTTTTTTAGAATAAAGTGATGCCCCCGCAGAAGTTACTCTTTTTTTTAAGCCAGTTATTTACATGCAGCCATTCATCACTTTGAGGAAGGGAAGCTTCAATTTTTATACTTTTAAGTGATACGGGATGCACAAATGCTATTGATTTACTGTGTAAACAGATAGACTTATCATTATTAGGTAGTGGGTATCCATACTTCAAATCCCCAACAATTTTTGCTCCTTTTAATCCAAACTGGGCTCTTATTTGATGTTTTCTCCCAGTTTTTAATTGTATTTCATAAAGAGACGTACTTCCAAACTTCGCTAATTCCTGATAATCCAGTTCTGCTCTTTTGGCTTTGCCATGAGGAGAAGTGTGACAAATAACCTTATTTGCTTGTTCTTTTTTTTCTATATAATTTATAAGAGTGCCACCAGAAGAAAGGCTAGAAGAAGAAGCCAATGCCCAATAAGTCTTTGTAAGCTCTCTTTTAGCAAATATTTGAGTCATTCTGCTCAATGCTTTACTTGTTCGTGCATATACTATACACCCTGATGTAGGCCTATCCAGTCTATGTATCACTCCCACAAACACTTTTCCTGGCTTATGATATTCTTTTTTCAAGTAGGATTTCACTTCTTCTGATAATGGCACATCACCAGTATTATCCCCTTGCACCAATATGCCTGCTGGCTTATTCAGAATAATAAGATGATTGTCCTCATATAAAATGCAATTCTTCAATTTCATTTTAACATATTAATTTATATTTATATATGTTATCATATTGCGTTTATGAATAATATGTTTATATTTGTACCAGTGTAAGTTTTGGTTATTAAATTGTAAAATTCGTTTTTGCTCGTTGAAAAGTCAACGGGCATTTTTTTTTACATTCCTCACTCCTGTTTTTCACAATAAATCTTGAGTCCACTCTGAAAACTTAGGCATCACCGAATCTCCAAAAAATGCAAAATTCATCCAAAACAATTTTTTTTATGAAAAATGTTAGTTTCCAGAGTAGACTCAATCTTTCCAATAATTTCCTTTTGATGGAATAAATCGACTTCCAATACTTTATATATTTCACATCTTATCATATCTACTATTCTATAGGTAGTACACACATTAAATATTTTTGGCATAGTATTTGAATTTGCTAGTGCATATGAGTTTTGGTTATTAAATGAGTAATGCCCTAGTATTCGTCGTACTAGGGTGTTTTTTTTTGTAATTTATGAAATCCCAAGGTATAAACATTATACTTCTCGCTCAATTCACTTTTGTTTGTAATTAACAACGCTACCCAAAGAGCAAAAGTGAGGCCATAAATCCAGATTGCTATTTGAGGCATTGCAGAGCTATAGCGAAAAAAAGAACTGAAATATGGTATATAAAGAACTTTTTTAGTAGTGGTATCCGACTAAACCTAAAAAAGGCTATTTTCTCAAGAAATTCCCTCTGCAAACTACTTTTTGTCCAATAGCAGGGTGTCTATTGCTAAAAACTAAAAAAAGAATCATTTGGCTGTCCGATAAAGTTTTAAAAAGGTCATTAATAAGCTAACACCATCCATATAAGCACCCCTTTTTATCCTAAGTAGTCATATTACTATCAAATGATCAAAATCAGCTGTCCGACTAAATGAATTCAACTAAAAAACTTGAGTCCACTCCGGAAACAGACATTTTTCACAAAATGAGTTGTTTTGGATGAGATTTACATTTGTTGAGATTCGGTGATGCCTGAGTATCAGCTAATTGAAAAAAATATAAAGATCGCCAAAAGAGACTTTTTTTATTTTGTGTGTTTCCGGAGTAGGCTCAAACTTACTCCGACACCATTACTTTTTAAGACTAAAATTGGCTCCACCTGAGTAGTTACTACCTAATAATAGTTGCGATCAGTCATTGCGTAATATTCAAAGCAATGCCGTCTATAAATTAAGCTCTAATCCTATTTTTTTTCCCTTGTCTATCATAAATGCTAAAGCTGCTTCATAATCATTTGGGATATCACCATCTAAGATGGCTTCTCTTATTGCATTTTTAATTGTTCCCACTTCTTTACTTGGGGGAATATTAAATGTACTCATAATCAATTCTCCACTTATTGGAGGTTGCCAATTGCGCAAATGATCTCTTTCTTCCACTTCTACTATTCGTTCTTTAACGAAGTCATAATTCTTTTTGTATCGCTCTACTTTACTTTTGTTTTTACTCGTAATATCGGCATTGCAAAGCACCAACAATTTATCCAAATCATCCCCAGCATCAAAAATCAACCGTCTAATTGCAGAATCGGTTACTATTTCTTTGGTTAAACTGATGGGCCGCTGATGAAGGGCAACCATTTTTTGAACAAATTTCATTTTATTGTCTAAAGGAAGTCGCATTCTTTTGAATAGTTTAGGAACCATACGCTCCCCTATCACCTCATGACCATGAAATGTCCAACCCATGTCTTCAAGGTAACGTTTTGATCTAGGTTTGCCAATATCATGAAGTATCGCTGCCCATCTCAGCCAATAGTCGTTGCTTACTTCACAAAGATTGTCCAGAACTTGAAGGGTATGGTAGAAATTATCCTTATGTCCTCTTCCATCTTTATATTCTATTCCTTTTAGAGCCGTCAATTCGGGTAAAAACTCTTGAAGCAATCCGCTTTCTTCGAGCATAATAAAGCCAACAGACGGTTTTGGATCTCTAATAATTTTAGACAATTCGCCTTGTATTCTCTCCTCACTAATAATCTCCAATCGATAGCTGTTACATTTCAATCCTTCCCAAGTATTCGCTTCTATTTCAAAATCCAACTGGGTAGCAAATCTTATTGCCCTCATCATGCGCAAAGGGTCGTCAGAGAATGTTTTATTGGGTTCTAAAGGTGTCCTAATAATTTTATTTTTTAAGTCCAACAACCCATTAAATGGGTCTATTACTTCACCAAATTTTTCTTCAGTAAGATCTACAGCCAATGCATTAATGGTAAAATCTCTTCTGTTTTGATCATCTTCTAAAGTGCCATCTTCTACTACAGGATTTCGCGAATCATGACTATAGGATTCTTTTCGTGCGCCTACAAATTCTAATTCGAGATTACCATAAGTTAACATGGCTGTACCAAACCTTTTGAATATTGTAACATTAGTACCTAGTTCCAAAAGTTCCGCTACTTTTTGAGCCAGTGCGATGCCACTGCCTACACATACTACATCAATATCTTTAGAATCTCGATCAAGAAAACGATCTCTCACAAACCCACCTATTAAAAAAGTTGGACATCCCAATGACCGTCCCGCTTTTGCAATAATGTTAATTATTTTTTGTTCGTGATTTAAAAATTGAAACTGCACTTTCTACTAAATTTCTGTATGAGACAAACAGAATTTACCATGAAATCGATGTCGTATTTCTTCTAACAGTTCAAAGATATCAGAAGGGATATCTGTGGTAACTAATTTTTGTCTAAACGGCTTGATATGAGGCAACCCTCTGAGATAGATAGAATAATGCCGTCTCATTTCCAAAATACCCAATCGTTCTCCTTTCCAGTCTATACTTCTTTCAAGGTGTTCTTTTATTGTATTTATTCTCTCGTCGATTGATGGTGGAGGAATAATCTCACCAGTTTTGACAAAATGTTTTATTTGTCTAAATATCCATGGATTACCTATTGCCGCTCTACCTATCATAATTCCATCAACGCCATATCTATTCTTGTATTCCACAGCTTTCTGAGGGCTGTTAATATCTCCATTTCCTATAATTGGGATATGAATTCGAGGATTATTTTTAATATTACCAATCAAACTCCAATCCGCCTCCCCTTTATACATCTGCTTTCGAGTACGACCATGAATAGACAGAGCCTGAATTCCTACGTCCTGTAATCTTTCGGCCACTTCTTCCACGTATTTGGTTTCTTCATTCCAGCCCAATCTCGTTTTAACTGTAACTGGTAGAGAAGTAGATTTGACAATTTCATCAGTAAGTTTTACCATTCGAGGGATATCTTGAAGGATGCCTGCTCCTGCCATTTTACAAGTGACCTTTTTTACTGGACAACCAAAATTAATATCAAGTACTTCAGGTTGAGCTTCTTCTACAATCTCCGCTGCCCTCTTCATAGAATCGATCTCTGCTCCAAATATTTGAATTCCTATTGGTCTTTCATAATCGTAGATATCCAATTTCTGTACACTTTTATGCGCATCCCTAATGAGCCCTTCTACTGATATAAATTCTGTATACATCATATCGCATCCCTCTCTTTTACACAAAGCTCTAAAAGGAGGATCACTCACATCCTCCATAGGAGCAAGAAATAAAGGGAAATCGTCAAATTTTACTGATCCTATCTGCATGGTACCACAAAGGTAAGCGAACTATCTTTTTCATTACTACTTTTTCCTCTTCATCAATGGTGCATCTTTTACTACTATTTGTACTGTCTCCGGTGCTCTCTCTTCCATGAGCACAACTTTTCCTTTTTTTAATGAAGTAATAATCTCTTCATTTGGATGTCGTATTGTAATCAATTCAAGGTTAGTATCTATTGTTATGCGATATTCATTGCCTAAACTATTAATCAATTTGTCAATTCGGTCTTCAGCATTAGTGATACAAATAGTAAAGCTAATAGCCGTATTTTTCATTAAGTTTACTTTTAGTCTATTTTTATCCAATGCTTCAAATAATTGGGCTAAATGTTCCTCCGCTATAAATGAGAAGTCATTGGTTGAAAAATGAACTAAAGATTGGTTCTCCTCGATTACAACTATTGGGGGATACGTCAATTCTATTTCAGAACTGATCAATGTACCAGATAATTTAGGGTAAATAAAAGACTTTACATACAAAGGAATCTGCTTGTTTTGCAAAGGTTTTATCGTTTTAGGATGGATTACTTTTGCTCCATAATAGGTCATTTCTATTGACTCCTTGTATGACAATCGGTCAATTTTCACTACGTTTTCAAATTTCCTAGGATCGGCTGTAAGCACACCTTTGACATCTTTCCAAATAGTGAGCTCAGAAGCATTAAGACAATGTGCAAATATTGCTGCTGTATAATCTGATCCTTCTCTTCCCAGCGTTATGGTATTTCCCTCGCCATTACTCCCAATGAAACCCTGTGTAATAATAACATCACTTTCTTCCAGCAACTCCTTTATCGTTCGTGTTATGTTCTTTTCAGTTTTATCCCAATTTACTTTTCCCTCCCTAAAAGTACTATTCGTTTTAATTACTTTTCGAGCATCAAGCCAACATGATTTAACACCTTTTGAAAGTAAATAATAATTAATTATTGTACTTGATAATAGTTCGCCAATACTCACGATCTGGTCATATACATAATGCTGATCAGCATGCAGATCTATCGAATCAATGTTAGAAAGTTCATGTATAGTGTTTAAAATGTTGCTATCAATGTCAAATAGATCAGAAGCCACGCTAAAGTGTTGTTCCACTACTTCCCGAAAGCGAAGGTTAAATAAATCTTGATTTAATCGAGAATGCCATACCTGTTCTAACGCATTCGTGGTTTTTCCCATTGCCGATATCACCACCAAATTTTTTGATGACGAAGAATCGTCAATAATGTTTGCCACATTCATTATTTTCTCCGCATCAGCAATTGACGCGCCACCAAACTTGTATACTCCTGTACTCATCTAATACAAATGTTTTTTCACTAAATATTTGTATATATTATAAATTTTTATAATATTTATAAAACAAAAGATAAGGTCTGTAATTTGTTTCTTCAATTTATATTTCTTATTTTAAGATATTGTTAAAAGAATTAGTTGAACAATTTTGCTCTTTTTCAAGAGTTTAACATACGAGTTAGATAGTTTTTTCATACTTTTCGGTTTAGGAGCTTACCTCGTGTAAGCTCTTTTTTCTCTCTTTCTTTCCTACCGAAAATGATTCTCCAATTTTATTAAAACATTCAATATTATGCTTAATAATATCATGGTGGTGATAGGGAAATAGAGATTGAAATTTTTATTCTCTATTCTCACATCACCTAGTAAATTGCCCATCCAAGAAAAATGCTTTCCAAAGTGTTTTATCCTAACTTCAACCGTTAAGATGATTATACACATAATTATCAGTCACTTTCCCAATTTTTCATACGTTTATTTGTTAGTTTGTTTTTTACAATGCCAATATCATTCCAACACATAATAATGTCATGCTAGAAATAAGAGAAGCTACCTTAAAAGATCTAGAAATTCTTTTAAAAATGGAACAAAGTGTGGTAGATGCTGAAAGACAATATGATTCTAGTTTGAAGAAATCAAATGTAAAATATTACAATTTTCACGAATTGATCACTTCAGACCAAAGCATTCTAAAAATAGGCATTATTAATACTAAAATAATAGGATCTGGTTACGCCAAAATAATGGATGCTCAAGAATATTTTAAACACAAAAGGTATGCTTACTTGGGCTTCATGTTAGTGCATCCAAAATATAGAGGACAAGGTTTTAATTCGGTGATAATCAATGAGTTATTGGTTTGGTGTAAAAGCCAAAGTGTAAAAGAAATAAGATTGGATGTATATGCAGAAAATATATCAGCGATTAAAGCTTACAAAAAGATAAACTTTGAAGAAAGAATGATTGAAATGCGCCTATGTCTAAATGAATAGTGCTTTTTTAATGTCAAGAAATACGATCTTCTCAATTGGTAACTACTCAGGTGCAGCGAATTTTGGGTAAAAAAAGTCCTTTTCTACCATATTTCAGCTATTTTCTTCGCCATAGCTCTGCTATGCCTCAAAAAATGAGGTTTATCTGCTAAAAAAAACAATTTTTTATCTATAAAGCACCCACCTGTAGTTACCTCAATTATTATTTCGCCCTTTTATTTGGTTAGAGCTGTGTCAAGTTATATAACCAAGTTTATTTTGGCATATTTTAACCCACCTTGAGCATTTATCGCAAGTCCTCAATATTGTAATCATTATAAAGAGGCTGAAGTCCATTAAGCTGAATAGCCAAAGGCAACGCCCTAGGTTGAATAGCGATTCTTCTGATTTTGCGACATTTTTAACCAAAAATGGTGACAAATATATCTCGTTATACATGATAGTGAGTATTTACAAATGCGTTGTGTCGCCAAAAAAAAAATAACACCCTGATTATCAGTCGCTTAGCCATTTATTTATTCAAATTGGGATAAGGTTGAACAAGGCAAAAAACACAACAATAGTAGTTGCTCCGGCGGGTATTTTTCAATGCAGTGCAAACTTAAAAGACCTCAAAGGCGCCCACTATTTAATGCTTAACAGGGCGCTATAAATAAGCGCCTAGTATTCCTCCCATTAGGCCAAAACAAAGCATATAATACCCTATATGAATAATAGCATATTTGAAAGACCTACGTTCAAATAAAGTAACAATCCCAATGAGAGGTAATCCGAATAGCAATCCAGCTTCTATACCATGTATAAAGCCATGTCCAAATGTGCGGTGTCTGTCACCAAAATTATCTCTCAAACTTGTGATAAGTTTCATGGCCTCAGAGTTAGCATCCTCCATGATAGGGTCCATAAAAAACAATTGAGCTATGCCAGTCTGATGCACCGTAATCATAGCCAGCATATAAGCAGCCAAAATGCTAAATAAGTAGGCCAGCCCAAAAAAAATTAAAATATTTCCCGATTGAGCCCTCTCCTTTGTAATCTCAGCACTCTTGAGCCAAGCCTTGCCAAAAACATTGGGTTGATACCAGACAAAACCGACAATGAGAGGGATAATAGCAACGACAGGTAAGAGCCACCAATTTAGTTGTTCCATAATTATACCATTTTAATTTTAAAATAATAAGTAACTACTCAAGTGAAGCCAGCATCGTTTAAAACCAGCTCATTTCCACAGACTCAATGGATATTTTCCTGAGGCAATAAGTCTGTTTAGTTTTTCTACCACAATTGGTTTGTCTTCTTTATATGTAACCCCAAACCACTCTGAGTCGCAGGTCAAAACTTTAATTTTTTCCTTCTTGTCACCGATTAATTCATCAATAAGGAGTGGAATAAAATATTCAGATTTTAACTCGTCTCCTTTTAGCTTTAAAAATCTAGTAAAAGACTTTTCACAATAATCGAAATATGACGGATAAAAGCCCCACATGTTCATAGATACTATAGAATCACCTTCCAAATAAAAATTTTCACCTTGGTCATCTGGAAAAGCAATTTTTCCATCTTGCGTATACCCTATTTTTAGCCGTTCTACTACACCATTCAGTTCTCCTTTAACATTAACTTGACAGATTCCTCTATTAACGGTACCATGCTTTGATAATGTATTATTCAGCTTATACCCTACCAGACTGAATTGTTCTTTGCTTTCTAATTGATTAGATTTAAAATAATTCATCAACGTTGTGAAAGACTCCTGCCCATAATAGTCATCAGCATTTATCACAGCAAACGGTTCATTAATAACATCCTTGGTCACATATACGGCATGTGCCGTGCCCCACGGCTTTTCTCTTTTATCATTTACCGCGATATCCGCAGGGATTTTATATAATTCTTGTGTCACGAATTCCACTTCGACCTTATCTTCAAATTTTCCTTTAAAAAAATCTTGAAAATCGTCTTTAAAAAAATCTCTTATTACGAATACGATTTTATTAAATCCTGCATCAATCGCATCATATATTGAATAATCCAAAATGGTCTCACCACTCGGGCCAAATTCATCTATTTGTTTTAAGCCTCCATATCTGCTGCCCATTCCTGCCGCTAAAATCACAAGAGTTGCATCCATATTATTTCGATTGTTTTATGATAATTGTACAATAATGCTTTTCATATTAATAAAATGAGTCTACTCTGAAAGGCAACATTTTTTATTAAAAAAATAGTTTTGGGTAAAATTTGCATTTTTGGAGATTCGATAATGCTTGAGTATCAGTGAATTGAGAGTAATATAAAGATCGCCAAAAGTAATTTTTTTGATTTTGTGAGTTTTCGAAGTGAACTCAAAAATGTAAATATAATATTTCATCTTTTGAGCAAAGATTTTTACTAGTAATTCTTACATTCTTGTATCTTTCCCATTTCAAAGCTCAAGAAGCTGTTAATAAAACTATTTTCTGTAATTGGGGAAATCATAGTTATTAAACAATTGCTTTTGAAAGAAATTCTATTTTCTGGTATCAGGATCACTTTTCAATTTGCCCTGTTTATTCTTTTCTTAAGATTATAATGGTAATACATATGAATAGAATGACAAGGTCAAATAAAATAATTCACCTCCTGCCTCAGAAAAATCGTTTTAATATACAACACTAAAAACACATAGATATGCAATTAAGTTTGGCGGATTGGATTATTATTGGAATTATTCTCTTAGCAGTCCTATCAATAGGAATTTGGAGTTCTAGAACATCTGGAAAAAGTGCAGAAGAATATTTTCTTTCAGGTAGGAACATGCCATGGTGGCTGTTGGGAATATCTATGGTAGCTACTACATTTTCTGCCGATACACCAAATTTTGTAGCTGATGTCGTTCGTCAAAATGGAGTAGCTGGAAACTGGGTATGGTGGGCCTTTTTACTCACTGGCATGCTTACAGTTTTTATCTATGCCAAACTTTGGAGAAAATCTGGAATAAATACAGACCTCGAATTTTATGAATTAAGGTATTCAGGCGGCGCTGCTCGGTTTCTCAGAGGGTTTCGTGCGGTTTATTTAGGCATCATTTTCAATGTCTTTGTAATGGCGGCAGTAATGCTCGCTGCTATTAAAATTGGGGGAGTAATTTTGGGATGGCCACCACTTCAGACAATAGGTGTAGCCAGTGGAATAACATTGATATTTAGCCTATTAGGAGGTTTTAGGGGTGTAGTATTTACGGATGCCTTACTTTTTGTCATCTCTATGGCAGGTGCTCTTATAGCAGCATATTTTGCAGTTTCACACCCTGATATTGGGTCATTGACAAACCTATTTGCACATGAAGCAGTACAAGACAAAATGGCTATAATTCCAGATCTGAGTAATAAGACCCTCCTTATAGAATTATGTGTTATTCCACTAGCTGTACAATGGTGGAGCTCTTGGTATCCTGGGTCTGAGCCAGGAGGTGGGGGCTACATAGCCCAAAGAATGCTGGCTGCTAAAGACGAAAAACATGCTATAGGCGCCACCTTTTTATTTAATATCGCCCATTACGGGTTACGACCATGGCCTTGGATTATTGTAGCACTTTGTTCTATAGTTATTTTTCCAGACTTAGATAGTTTGAGAACTGCATTCCCAAATATCGAAGAAGGAAAAATTGGCCATGATTTGGCTTATCCAGCTATGTTATCATTTATTCCACATGGCTTATTTGGGCTGGTTATTGCATCCTTGTTATCCGCATTTATGAGCACCATTTCTACTCATCTTAACTGGGGCTCATCATATGTTGTTTTTGATATGTATAAAAGATTTATATCCCCTAAGGCAAGTGAAAAAGAATTAGTGACTGTAGGTAGATTAAGTGTTGCCTTACTTCTTATATTAAGCACAATTTTCGCTCTCTTTTTAACTAATGCAAAACAAATTTTCGATATTATTATTTATTTCGGCGCAGGAACCGGTTTGCTTTTTATTCTGAGATGGTTTTGGTGGCGAATCAATGCATGGAGTGAAATTTCAGCCATGTTCGTTTCTGGAATAATTGCAATCATTGCAAATAAAACGGCATTTTTTGATTTCAGTGGTGTTTGGAAACTTCCTCTCTGTATATTAATAACTACAATCATCTGGATTTTAGTTACCTATTTGACCCGCCCTACAGATTCAGACAAGTTACAGTCGTTTGTGAAAAAATGTAACCCTGGAGGGCCTGGGTGGAAAAACTACACCACTGATACTGAAGCCGAATGGGTAGTACCTAATGGGATAAAATTTATGATTATTTCATGCATTTTTGTTTACGCTGGGTTGTTTGCAACAGGTTATTATTTATACAGTGATTACAAATATTTTGGTATTATGATAACTATTTGTCTTTTATCAGGGGGCTATCTATATTCCCAGAGAAATAATTTAAAATTTTTAACATCATAATTACTTCATTTACCAGTTCTTGATTAGTTTTGGGTTTGCTGTAATAACATATTAAAATTTTTGGTAATGTTTTTGCAGTAAAAAGAGAAATAGATAGTAGAACAGTAGACCATGAACAAGGAATCCCTCTGGCTTTGTATATGCATAGTATTCTTTTCGTCTTGCGCAAAAGACATTACTCAAGAAGAAGATTACTTAGATGCTAAGCTAAAAAAAACAATCGAACAAGTATCGGAGACCAACTCCGCATCTTATTATATACTTCCATCAGATGTAGATTATTCTAATATTCCACAAGACCCTAAAAACCCACTCACAAAAGAAAAGGTTGAGTTAGGTAAAATGCTCTTTTATGAAACAGGATTTGGAGCCGATGCTAAATTTGATTCTGGGATGGCTACCTATGCTTGTGTGAGTTGCCATATCCCTGCTGCTGGTTTTACGCCAGGCTCTGCCCAAGGCATTGCAGATGGGGGAAGTGGTTTTGGTGAAAATGGAGAAATGCGTGTAAAAAGCAGTGAATACCAAGAGTCTGATATGGATGTGCAAAGTATAAGACCATTAAGCTTGGTAAATGTTGCTTATGTGACCAATACTTTTTGGAATGGACAATTTGGAGGCAAAGGAATTAATGAAGGCACAGATGAAGTATGGCCATTAGAACACGCTACTGAAGCAAACTCTTTGGGCTTTGCTGGTATAGAGACGCAAAATTTTGAAGGGCTCATATCTCATAGATATAGAGTAGATGAAGAAATTATCGACGATCTGGGCTATCGCGATATGTTTGATGCAGGCCTTCCCAATATGAGTGAAGAAGAAAGATATTCTATTTTTGGAGCATCCTTAGCATTGTCTGCTTATATAAGGACAATACTATCAAATAAGGCTCCATTTCAAGAATGGTTAAAAGGCGATCATAGCGCCATGACTAAAGCTGAAAAAGAAGGAGCGATAATATTCTTTGGCAATAAAGCCCGTTGTACTAATTGCCATTACCGGACAAACCTTGGTTCTTTAGAGTTTCATGCCATTGGCGCCAAGGACATGTATCAAAGGCCTTCATACAACACATTCGCGGATGACAGAAATAATCTAGGCAGAGCTGGATTTACCCTCAGAGATGAGGACATGTTCGCATTTAAAGTACCTCAACTTTATAACTTATCAGATGCTAATTTCTTATTTCATGGGAGCAGTCTGAATACTCTATCTGAAGTACTAGATTACAAAATAAACGCAGTCTCAGAAAATTCAAACGTATCTAATGAGCAACTATCAGATAAATTTCAACCTATTGCTCTTTCACAAATAGAAAAAGAAAACTTGTTACTCTTTTTAAGTAACTCTCTTCGAGATCCGGAGTTAGAAAGATACCAGCCTGATGAATTAAGATCAGGAAATTGCTTTCCTAACAACGACCTACAATCTAGAATTGATTTAGGCTGTAATTAGTACACTAATAATATTGAGTCCACTCTGAATAATCACAAAATCAAAAAAGTCTACTCGGGCAAGCTCTGCATAAAGCTTTTGGTGAACTTTATATTTTTCTCAACTCGCTGATACTCGGGCATCACTGAATATCAAAAAACCAAATTCTCATCCCAAATATTCTATTTCATAATATTTGACAGTTTCCGTTCAGACACTATATAATTAATATTTATATGGTTTGAAAATTAGCTTTCTTTCCCTAAAATTGAAAAGCTACCAAAGGCATTTTTTTTCATAGTTCTGCTATGTCTAAAATGGGCTTTATCAAGCAAAAAAATATCAATTACTTACCTATTCTGATTGGTATACTGGCCTTAAAAGCACCCACCTGAGTAGGTAGTACTCAATATTGGTATCATCGTAGAAAGGCTGAAGGGCTTTAAGCTGAATTGCCAAGGGCAATGCCCATGGTTGGGTAACGATTGTTGTGATTTGGCGGCATATTTGACCCAAAAATGATGGCAACTCTTTCTGGTCACTCAAGATATTGAAGACTTACCTGAAGACTTACCAATGTTCGGTCTACTCTGAAAGCTTACAAAAGCAAAAAAAAAATCTTCGACAAGCTCTGAATAAATCTTTTGACGAACTTTACATTCTTCTCAAATCGCTGATACTCAGGCATCACCGAATCTCAAAAAATGCATAATTCATGCAAAACAACTCTTTTTATAAAAAATGTTAGTTTCCATAGTAGACTCAATGCTCTAATTTTCAAGGGTGTAGGAATAAAAAAAGCACATCCTATTATAAGGATATGCTTCACTAACAAATTGCTAAATCAAGAACTGAACTATGATTCTTATATTTCTTTTAGTCGTTTAAACTGGCTAATTCTTCATTATACTCTAAGTCGGTAAGAGTAGCAGGTAATAATAAATTTTCATGGGTTGGTGTTGATTCTATTTGAGTATAAGCCCTGCTATATCTATTAGTATGTGCTTCATCTGCTAATACAATGTCTTCTGAAGTTGTCCCAGATGAAAGCTTAGTAAAACATATTGATTGTACTGTAATTGTATTATGAGCATCAACTACACCATCAAATAGATAATCGTAATCAAGATTAACATTGTAATTGATATACCCAAGATCATTTTCGAAGTGTAATTGATTCTGTCCTAATTTACTTAAATGTCTTTTATCCGTTACTACTTCAAGACTATACGAACTGGTAGAAGCATCCTCCGATAACGCTGCTTTATGGAAAGCTAATTTTTTAGAGTTATAAAACAATCTGACGTTCTGGCCTAATATTTTCAGTTCTTCATTGCTGTGATTGGTAACTTCCACATTTGCACATACTGAAAGTTCATTTTCAGTGACTATGTTAATATGAGTAGAAAGTTCTGTCTGAGCAAGAACAAAAACTTGAGTGATCATTGCGAAAAGAATAAATGTTACTGTCTTCATATTTTTATTTTTCAGCATTATATTTAGCCGATACTATATATTAGACATAATAACCTCTATTACTCCCTTATCCCATTTATGGTAATTATTAGATGATAATAATCTTTAATTTAAAATTACTATAAAATTAGTCCCTTGAAACATAGAAATCAACTTTTTAAATAAAGGGTAACTACCCAGTTAGCATCAATTTTGTATAAAAAACTCTTTTATCACTATACTTCGGCAATTTATGTCTCAAATCGAAGATGAGGCAACACAATCGAGATTCACTAACACATAAAACAAAATAGTAATAGCGCTGCGAGGAATCCAAAAATAGCCTGTGCGTCGTAATAAAATAGTAATTTTTACCTGCTTGTTTGGCAGAAAGGTCTCAAAAGCACACCACAGGAGTAGTTACGCTTGAGATAGCATCGGCGTTCTTTCTATTGCGAAGAGATCAAATTGACATAATGTGGAGCCACAATATCATTTATTTAAAAAACTAACAGTTCTTAATCGAGCATTATTCTGCACGTTGAAATAAAATAGGTTATAATCCAAAATATGGTAGTTTGTCCATTTAAATAGAAATGAAAATGGGAACTTTGGTCTACACACATACAATATGCCATCTTTTGACTCTGCTTCTAGTGCATTCGTATGAATCTTATTAAATCTTTTGAAAATAGCTCCCAAATGTCTTTCTTTTCCTCCCGCCTTATTGTTGTCATCCCAGGTTAAAGGATTCGTCGCTACAAATTCATTTCCTATAGGAAAATAACTTGGAGGATCAAAATCTCTTCTTATTGTGCGCCATGATGTAAAGCACCCAGTTTCTTGAGGTGAAGCGCATGGCTGTATCTGGGAAAACTCATCCTGTTTTACATCCATTCCCACTAAGTATGCTACTACCAGCCTTTCTTGAATACTCTTGTCCATTTGTATTACTTCTTTTATCAATCTTTTGCCATGTGTAGTTCCTTGGCTGTGAGTAGCGAGAATATAAGGTTTTCCATCGTTAAAGTTTTCAATAAAATGAAGGAAGGCTGCTTTAACATCATCATATGCTATGTCAAAAATTTCTTGACGTTTGTCTCCGATTGGAAGCCAATAAGCGCCAATATGTGCTTGCCTATATCGAGGAGCATAAATTTTCCCAATTTGATTAAATATACTGGCTTGATTTTTTATCACATAGCTATCTGTTCTTTTATTTAAAAATGTATTTCCAAGGTCTGCATTCCACCCTTTCCTATCTTTTTCAGTAAAAGAAGTAGGGTGAATAAAAAAAATATCCACATCGAGTAAATTATCTACGTTAATTTTTCCCTTTCCTGGCACTGCAAGTGCTGGACTGTCTTTGTTAGGATGAGCTGCCCAATATTTTAGTTGGCTGTAGTCAGGTGCAATTGGTATTGTGTTTCTCTGTCCTATCGAAAGGTATGCAATGGATAGAAATAATATTGTGATTCTAAAGGACATAATGCTATTAAAATTTATATAATAAATTCGTAACTACTAAGGAGCCAATTTTGGATGAAAAAAAAACTTTTTCTACCATATTTTTGCTATTTTTTTCGTCATGACTCTGCTATGCTTTAAAAAATGAGGCTATATCTGGCAAAAAGTAACAATCTTTTATCTCAAAACGTCCACATGGGTAGTTTCAATAATTCTTGAATAAAACGATAGTAACTCTACCTTATTTGATGTCTATCAATTAACAAAAGTGAAAAACTTCACTATCTTTTGTCATAATAGCAGGATGGACACTTATCATTTTTTTATCTTTTTGATTTGCAACCACTATTAGTACTTGACACTGGCTCTTTAGGTTGAGATTTTTTGGGTTTTCTAATGTTATTCCATAAATGTCCCTGCCTATTTTCTTAGAATTATTACAAACCCAAGTGAAAGCAATACCTTTTTCTTGTAGGCTAGCAGCTACTTTCTTTCCTTTCTTTCCTGCTCCCCAAATTATCAGTCTCTTTTTTACATCATAGTCTATTGTCACAAAGTATTTGAGTTTTAATACTAAAAAGAAATTATCAGAATACTCTGGTAAGTTTCTGCTGCTTCTTTCTTGATGATCCCTCCATAAATGCAATATATCAACACATGGCGTCACCCTCAACTTATTTTTATAAAACCTAAAACACAAATCATAATCTTCTGGGTAAATATCGGAGTCAAAAGCTTCACAATTCACTAAGTCTGACTTATGAAGCATCCAGCAAGGAGAAGGGATAACACATTCTTTATAAATTTCTTTAAAATTATCACCTTTACTAGTAAGGCCATTTAACCATAGGGCGTATTTTTTATACCCTTCGCCAAGTTCATCATTAGAAAAATACCTCACACCACCTACAGCAATGCTACCCTCCCCTGCCTGCAAGATATTTTTTTTTAATATTTTTAGTTTCGACATTGTCATTATATCGTCAGCATCCATTCTGGTGATAAGGCTACCTCGTGCGCATTTTAGTGCTGTCCTCAGCGCTCTTATTATACCATTTCCTTTATTTTGTATAGCTTTTATTCGACTATCACTACGAGAATAGGAAGTAAGAATTTCAAAACTACTGTCACTAGAATGATCATTTATGGCAATTAATTCCCAATTTCCCTCAGCTTGATTAATGATACTGTCTATGCACTCGTTTAAGAAAATTTCTGCATTTTTTACTGGCATTAAGATACTTATCAAAGGGTTACTCTCTGCCTTGTCATCAATTTGTCCTTTAATAGGCATGATCATTTAAATTATTTTTAGATCGTGAAAATTTTCATTAATTTGTAGTTGCATACAAATGAGGCTATTTAAAAAGTATCTCTGCGGCTAAAGATGGCATTTTGTAATATTTTTTCATTGCCAACCTTCAATATATAACGAAGGCTATGAATATTAAAATTTATATATTATTGATAGTTTCGCTTCTGTATGCGAAAGACATCATGACATTTAATCGTTTGTGACTATTCAGGTGAAGCCAATTTTGGATAAAAAATTTCTTTTTCTACCATAATTTAGTTTTTTTTCGCCATAGCTCGCCCACCTGAGTAGTTGCAAACATTTTTAGAACAAAAAATAATAATTCCAATGAGATATCTACTTTTATTCATTTCAATATTTTTTTTCTCTTTAATTTTTTCACAAGATAAAAGTCCAAACATGGAGGCCAATATCAGCCTCCCCGCAGAATCAAAAGTTGTCACTACTCATACTATAAAAATTAAGGGACAAAGAGTACCTTATATAGCTACTGTAGGAACGCAACCTGTTTGGGATAAAGAAGGAAAAGCAATTGCTTCCCTTTTTTACACCTACTATCAACGATCAGATGTGTCAAACAAAGATAATCGACCTCTAGTAATTTCTTTTAATGGTGGGCCAGGATCAGCCTCCGTATGGATGCACATCGCGTATACTGGTCCGAAAATTCTAAAAATAAATGATGAAGGTTTTCCAATACAACCATATGGCATAAAAGACAACCCTTTTTCTATCCTTGATGTAGCTGACATTGTCTTTATTAACCCAGTAAATACAGGATATTCAAGAATATTAGATAAAGAAGTAGACGCAAAAAAGACATTCTTTGGAGTCAATCAAGATATTAAGTACTTGGCTGAATGGGTAAATACATTTGTGACAAGAGCCAATAGATGGAATTCACCAAAATATCTTATTGGTGAAAGCTACGGTACTACTAGAGTATCAGGACTTGCACTTGAGTTACAGCAACGACAATGGATGTATCTTAATGGAGTAATACTTGTATCTCCCACAGAAATAGGTATTAAAAGAGATGGGCCTGTAATAGTAGCCAATAGACTACCCTATTTTGCAGCGGCAGCATGGTACCATAAAGCACTACATCCAGACTTACAAAGTAAAGACTTACTTGAAGTATTGGAACTGGCAGAAAAGTATACTGTATCTCATCTCCTTCCTGCCTTATGGAAGGGTGGGTTTATCTCAGATGCTGAAAAAATGGCTGTAGCCGAAAAAATGTCATATTATTCAGGTCTCAAAGTTAAAAGTATTCTTCAAAATAACCTTGACGTTTCTACATCATTTTTTTGGAAAGATCTCTTGCGAGAGAAATCAGGATATACAATAGGTCGATTGGATTCTAGGTATCTTGGCCTCGATGAAAGTGAAGCAGGTATAAGACCAGATTACAGCTCAGAATTGACCTCATGGTTGCATTCTTTCACCCCTGCAATAAATCATTATTTTCGAAATCACTTAAAATACGAGACCGATATAAAGTACAATATGTTTGGCCCTGTGCGCCCTTGGGACAGAACAGGTGATAGATCAGGACAAAACTTAAGACAGGCAATGGCCCAAAACCCATACTTAAAAGTTATGGTACAATCAGGGTACTACGATGGTGCCACTACTTACTTTAATGCCAAATACTCCATGTGGCATATCGATCCTAGTGGAAAAATGAAAGATCGTCTTCGTTTTGAAGGATATAGATCAGGGCATATGATGTATCTCCGGTATGAAGATTTGGAAAATGCAAATGGCCATATTAGGGAATTTATAAAAGAATCACTGCCTAAAGCTGGCCAAGCTGCTCAATATTAAAAAGTCATGAGTGGATTGGGGAGTATAAATGAGTGATTCATCAAATCATTTACAATGATATATAGTGTCTGAACGAAAACTTATCAAAATTAGAAAAAGGTCTTTTAGCGATATTTTCATTTTTTTCAACTCGCTCATTCTCAGGCATTACCGAATCTTAAGAAATGCAAATTTATTTCATGTAAAACAACTCTTTTTATAAATAATATTAGTTTACTGAGTGGACTCAATTACTATTTGCAAACATTTTGACATAACATGATTTGGATATAACCTATCTTCGTATTACAATCAATAGGATGAGAGATGAATTTCTAGATAAAATATTCAAACAGCACCAATCCTGTAAATCTTGCCCCTCAAAACGTGAAGTAAGTGATTTTTTCGTAAATCTTCTTGGTGTACTTTACGCCGATTATTCTGATCAAGAAATATCCTCTCGAGAGGCCATAGATGTCAATTTGAAACAATTAAAGTTGGATTTGGAAGCTCTAATAGGAGGAACTGTTAGTGACATAAATTCTGATCAGAATAAATCAAAAATTTTCTTTAACAGGCTTGAAAATATTTATGATGCCCTTAATAAGGATGTAGATGCCATAAATATGGGTGATCCTGCTGCAAAAAACAGAAGGGAGGTGATAAGAAGTTATCCTGGATTTTATGCTATAGCAGCATATCGTATAGCAAATGAAATGCACAATCTTAATGTAGTTGATCTCCCGCGAATCATCACAGAACATGCCCACAGTCAAACCGGAATAGACATACACCCAGCAGCCACGATAGGTGAATATTTTTGCATTGACCATGGTACAGGAATCGTTATTGGAGCTACAACAGAAATTGGTAAAAATGTAAAGATTTATCAAGGGGTTACACTAGGAGCTCTAAGTGTGGATAAAAAAGACGCCAATAATAAAAGACATCCTACTATTGAAAATGGTGTAGTAATATATGCTGGAGCAACAATCTTAGGGGGAGAAACTGTAATAGGAGCCAATAGCATTATAGGTGGAAATGTATGGTTAACCAAAAGTGTAGCTCCAAATACTAAGGTATACTACCAAGCTAGAATGAGTAGCGATAAATATGAAATAGAAAATTGTGATGAATCTGACATCCATATATTTAAAGAATATAACAAGTAATGGGGATGGGAATAATTGATCTTATTGGCAATACACCAATGGTGCAACTTAGAAATGAAAAAATTCCAAAAGGTGTATCCGTATATGCAAAGCTGGAAGGGCATAATCCAGGAGGAAGTGTAAAAGATCGAGCTGCCCTGGGAATGATAACTGGTGCTCTGGAAAAGAAAAAAATCAGAAAGGGAGATAAACTTGTAGAGGCTACAAGTGGAAACACAGGTATTGCCTTGGCCATGATTGCTCAGCTCAAAGGCTTATATATGACATTGGTGATGACTGATGGAGCCACTAAAGAACGCATTGAAACAATGAAAGCATTTGGTGCTAAGGTGGTTCTTACACCTCAAGAAAAAACCATCGAATATTCTCGGGAATTTGCTGAAAAGATGGCCAAAGAAGATGGATATTTCATGCTAGATCAATTTTCTAATCCAGACAACTATGGTATACATTATCGTACAACTGGGCCTGAGATATGGAAAGACACAAAAGGCAAAATAACACATTTTGTATCTGCTATGGGTACTACAGGTACGATTATGGGTGTTTCGCGGTATTTAAAAGAGAAAAATCAAAAGATTCAAATTGTAGGTACTCAACCAGAAGATGGGTCGCGAATACCTGGAATAAGAAGGTGGTCTCCAGAGTTTTTACCAAATATATTTGAAGCAAATAGAATAGATCGAACAATTGATGTGAATCAACAAGATGCAAAGAAGATGACTCAATGGCTAGCAAAACAAGAAGGTATATTTGCTGGCATGAGTAGTGGAGGTGCGGCAACCGCCGCATTAGCTGTAGCTAAAGAATTATCAGAAGGAGTAATTGTCTTTATTGCGTGTGATAAAGGTGATAGATATTTGAGTACTGATTTGTTTAGGTGACGACATCACTCTGGATCTATAAGGATAACAGGCTTACACTGAGAATATGAATACTGAAGGTGAAAAAATACATAAATCATGGAAGAAGATACTCAAAGATGAGTTTAAACAACCATATTTTTCAGATATTAAAAATTATCTTCACATTGCTAAATCTCAAGGCATCACCATCTATCCACCGGAATCTAAAATATATAATGCATTTGACAGCACACCATTTGATAAAGTGAAAGTGATTGTAGTGGGTCAAGACCCCTATCACGGTCATGGCGAAGCAATGGGATTGAGTTTTTCCGTGCCTTATGGAAAAAGAACACCTCCCTCATTACGAAACATTTTCAAAGAATTAAAAAATGATATCGGCATGACTATCCCTTCTCATGGTGATTTAAGTGAGTGGGCTGATCAAGGTGTATTCCTATTAAATGCTATCCTCACTGTGGAACACCAGCAGGCATCATCTCATAAAAATATAGGCTGGATCACATTTACTAATGCTGTTATCAAGCACCTTTCGGTAAAAAAAGAGAATCTTGTCTTTTTACTTTGGGGTCGTTTTGCACAATCTAAGTCAGGTCTTATTGACCAATCAAAACATCATGTGCTCACAGCTGCCCATCCATCACCAATGGCTAGAGGCGGATTTTACGGCTGCAAGCATTTTTCTAAAACAAATGACATACTCAATAATATAGGACTTAAACCAATAAATTGGAATCTTGGCAAATATGAATAATTATCAAAACAAATATACAGGCACCGCTGCACTATTAATAGCAGTATCGATTGTCTTTGGAGCATTTGGGGCACACATTTTAATTCCTGGCTTGGAAGATAAATACATCCATACTTTATCTACAGCAAATCAATATTTTTTCACAAATGCTCTTGGCCTTCTTGTTGTTAGTATTTTAGGAATAGAAATTAGACGAATTAAACTGACATATATTCTTATTCTTTTGGGGCTCATTTGTTTCTCTGGTTCACTTTATGTAATTGTATTATGTAAGTTCACAAGTACTAACATTCCTTCAATAGTTGGCCCTTTAACACCTATTGGGGGTATATTTCTCATTTTGGGTTGGCTTAACCTGGCCTTTTATTATTTGTGCCTACGCAGGTAGTAACAATTTTGGCTAAAATCTGCCCCCTTCTGAGTAGTCACATTTAAAAGGAAAATCTGTAAAATGAAATAATTTTGGTGACCTTTTGCCATTGTTCTTTGACAATTAGGCGTCTTCATATCAAAAAAATATAAATCATCGCCAAAATATCACCTGCATTTAATGAAATAGCTTGCCTTCAAAATCGCACATAAGTAAAAATCACTCCTCACACACTTTGAAAATCGCGTTAACCTTGTGTTTGGATAATTTAACATCTGACTAACACTGTGATGAGGTACTTCGATAGTCTTTATTTCAACTAAAACACATTGACTTATGAGGCTTATCAAACTATTACTTCTGATGATATTTATTTCATTTTTTACTGATTCCTACTCTCAGTTTGATGCAAATATCAAATATGGCGCACATATAAGCAGCATTATCACCGTAGGTACAATAAATGGATTAGATGCAATTAAAACTCCCGTAACGAGCCATTTGATAGAAGCCTCTATCGGATATGACCTTAATCCGGTTCTTAATATAAGCGCTGGATTATCTTATAAAAAGAAAGGTTTTGGTCTTGAATACACTCTTGAAGAAAAGATATTAGGGTTGACAATACCATTGGGATTAAGAGCGGAGTTGGATATAAAATCTTTGTCAATTCCGATTAAGCTAAAATATAAACTCCCTATTGTCGGGCTCGAAAGCTATGCCTTTGGAGGCGGCGGTTATTCATTCCACTTCGATTCTAAAATTAAAACATCAGCCAATATCATTGGCAATATTGATATAGCCGAAATACCAACAAATAAATTAATTAACAAAGGAGAAGGTTTTGCTCATATCGGACTAGGAATAACCAGCCCGTTTGGAAAAGGTAAATTGTTTGGAGAGATTTCATATGAAACCTCTTTACTAAATTACACATCAGAGTTAATATTAGATTTACCAATAAGAAATAGAGGAATTACAGTAGGTGTCGGCTATTCAATGTCGTTTTGATTGCTAGGGCTGTAAGTGCTCAATATCTTGTGTAATCAGAAAATATTGTCATCATTTTTGGGCAGAATTGTCGTCAAACCCCAACATTCACTTCTTGACCAAGGGCGTTGCCTTTGCCTATTCAGCTTAAAGGCCTTCATCTATGGTGAATACAATATTTAGGACTTACCAGAGGCTTTCAAAAATGAGGAGTGGCCTCTTCTGCTATATCATAAGATTTCTTGCGGTTTCTAATCCAAATAAACACTAACGCACCGATTAATAAATATGGCATTGATAAAAGATAAAGAATACCATTATTTAGTCCTTGAGCAGAAGTTCCGCCATTTTGTTGGTTAGATTCTACCGCCATTTTACACATCGGACATTGGGCTATGATATCTGTAGCGATGAGTGAGATCAGCACAATTAGAATAGCGGTAATTAAGACTTTTTTATTCATCATCTCAATATTTATAAGCCATAACAAGGCTTGAGTAGCAAGTACACCACGGGGCCTGTGATAGATACGTATAACCATACAGGGTACACTTTTCTAGCAAGTTTTTTATGTTTTTCAAACTGCTTCGTATAGGCTCTAATATAGGTAAATAGAATAAATGGTAAGCTCAATCCTGCCAATACAATATGAGTAAGTAAAACGAAATAATAAACAATTTTTATCCATCCCTCTCTGCAAAAACTGGTTTCTACTGTTGTGAAATGGTATAAAACATAACACATAAGAAATAAAACAGAACTGACAAGAGCAGCAGTCATTAAATTCATGTGGGCATTAAAGTTTTTCTTTAAAACCATGTATAATGCGGCAACCAAGAAAAGTGTGGTAAATGTGTTAAGAAGTGCATTCACGGGTGGAAGGAAACTGGAATCTAAACTCAGGTCTATTTTTACTCTTCTCATCATTCCCACCAAAATAAAAATTAGCATACTGAGTACTACAGCCCACCTATCTAATTTTTTCCCTAAAGCTACATTGCCTTCTTCCATTTTTTATCTTTCTAATTTTATCTTCTTTGAGGATTCTATTGGTAGTAAAACGCTCAAATGCTGAATAAATGTTTTGAAGGTCTCCTCGTCGTATTGGTATGATTCTCTAACCTGACCACTAGTATCTACTAAGATCATATCATGCATACTAAATATATTTTGCAGCTTAGGTGATGTCTCTAATTGAAAATGTTTCTCTCCCCATATATTATTTGTAGTACTTTCTAGTTTTGTAGCGGAGTAAGTAGTCAAGTGAAAAAAATTATTCCCTTTGTACTTCTCATATAGTTGCTGAGCCTTGGTTAAATCAACCTTTGAAATATTAACAACAGCATTAACCATTTTCGGAACGAATTCCACTTCAGATTGCAAGTTTTTAGTAAGAACTAAATCTTCTTCATCTTGCTTTAAAGATTCTATAGCATTTATCCTAAATGAAAGGCCTTGTCGCAAATATACATATGAAAGCATCGGCATTCCTATAATGACAAATACTACTGCCGACGCAATGAATTTTCCGTAAAGTTTCATAAATGATTATAAGTTTTGTAACTACTTAGGTGGAGCCATTTTTTTATACAAAAAAAGTTTTTTTCTACTTTATTCCATCTATTTTTTTCGCCATAGCTCTGCTATGCTTCAAAAAATGAGCTTTATCTGGTAAAAAAAATAACAACTTATTACCTCAAAAGCGCCCACTTGAGTAGTTACTAAGTTTCATTCAGCCACTATATCGTATATTCTTCTATAATATCAATGGGGGTATAATCTCTAAGAAAACCCACCTCTTCTATTTTTTCTTTATTTTTATCGTTTATTAACTCTCTTCTATTTCCCCAATCATTGCCTTCATATAAAAAAGCAATTACACCCCATACCAAAAGAAAAGTAGGTAATAAAACGGATTTAGCTAATCCATTTAATTCATACTTCATGTGCATAAATTCAAATATGATAAGGAATGCTTTGATTAAACTCATTGTTATCATCACTATGGCTACAATGTTAAAAGGGATACCCCAATCAACAAAGGGTAGCGGAATTGTAAAAGTAGGAATTGTAAAACCTTCAATTAAATGTCCTTTGCCAAACAAAGCAAAAAGAACCTCTCCTATAGTGATTAAACCAAGTATGCTTATAACTTTAAGCGCTAATTTCTTAGATGTCTCGTAATCGTGAGCCATTTTTTAATTTTATAATTATATTAAATAAAATACTAGAAATACAAATACCCATACTAAATCAACAAAGTGCCAGTATAAGCCTATTTTCTCTACCATTTCATACCCATTCTTTCGTTTGACATAATTACCGCTGATCACATTGATCAGTATTATTATCAAGAAAACTACACCGGAGAGCACGTGAAAACCATGAAATCCTGTAATACAAAAGAACAGAGCACCAAAAGCTCTTGGTCCAAAATCTTGTTGCTTAATAGATCCTTTTTCGGAACCCTCCGTCACTTTATATTTTAATTGATGGTATTCCCCATCATGTTTATGAATCAAATATGGGTCTCCAGGAATAAAAGTCATTCCTTCCGTAACATCATGTCCATCGCCTTCAAGATATACCCCATGCTCTATATGAGAGCCAAAAGGGTTAGTTAAAACTGTCATGTGTTCTTTTCCAATCAAGGTGTTCCATTCCCAAGCTTGGCATCCTAGAAATCCTAAACCACCAATAATTGTCAAAACCATCCATAAGGTAATGCCCTTTTTATTTTCCCGATGTCCTTCTTGTACTGCTCTTACCATTGTATATGAGCTGAATAAAAGAACGAAAGTCATTATCGTTACAAAAATTAACGGCTTATGGTGAATCTCTCCAGGTAAGCTTTGGAACACAAAATCGGGCACTGGCCAAGCAGGGTTACTCACTCTTAATGCTCCATAAGCAATTAAGAATGCTGAAAATGTAAATGCATCCGATAATAGAAAGTACCACATCATCAGCTTACCATAGCTGGCTCCCATAGGTCGGGTACCACCGTCCCATCTTTCTTTGTCTGATATTATAGTTGTGTCTGTTGCCATTTTATATAATTCTTATGACTATCTACTCATTATTAAAAAAATCAACAAATACACCCACAAAATATCTACAAAGTGCCAATACTGCAGTGTTATTTCAATGTTAACTTTTCTTTTTTTTGTAAATTTCTTTAATGTAAATGCATTGATTATGCCAACCACTAAGGCCGCTAATCCGCCCAGTATATGAAGGCCATGAATGCCTGTAATAACGTATAAAAATGACCCTGATGGATTGCCTTTTAGGTCTATTCCAAAAGAGAATAGTTCTACCCATCCTTGATATTGAAGTGCAAGAAAAATGCAACCTAGAACAAATGCACTTATTACTCCTCCTTGATACATTAACATATTCCTCTTTTTATAGCCAGAGTATCCCAAATGAAGACATAGGCTGCTAAAAAGTAAGACCAAAGTACTGTAATAAAATATAGTAGGGACGCTAAATTCTAACCAATTTCCTCCTGCTCTTCTCACTAAGTAAGCACTTGTCAAAGCGGCAAACATCATAAGAATACTGGCCATGCCAAGCCATAGTGCAAACTTTAATGGATTGATTCGAGTGTGCGTATTTGCACTATTATTAGCCGTTAATACATTCCTCATTATATCATTCCAATTATAATGACCAATAATACTGCTGGTATATAGGCAATACTGCTCAAAAGAAGCTGCAAGGCTGAACGACTATCAAATTTTTGGAAAAATCGAACCGATGCAAATATGTATCCTAAGGTCAATATGACCAAGGTGAGCATTGAAAATACACCATCAAAACCTGATAAATATATTAGCCATAGGGAAGGCAACAGGAATAAACTCATTACTACGCCATTTGCTCCTATGCTACGCGCAGGAAATTCTTCATCTCCTTCTGGGATAAACTTAAATCCTGCCTTTTTATAGTCTTTGTAGCCTTTAAAAGCAATAGACCAAAAGTGTGGGTATTGCCAAAAAAACTGAATTAAAAACAATCCCAACGCCAATAATGTGAGCTCTCCAGTAAATGCAACCACTCCAATCAACATTGGCATAGCTCCTGCTATGGCCCCTACGAATACTGCAGCCCCACTGTAGCGCTTTAAGGGTGTATATACAAAAGCATATAAAACAAAAGCAATCATGCCCAATAATCCACACAGTGGATTAAAAAGAGCGAGTAAAGTAATGCCTAACATGCACATCAATCCAGCTGCTAGAACAGCCTCAGAAACAGACATCCTGCCGGTCACGACTGGCCTATTCATTGTGCGTTTCATAATTTTATCGAAGTCTCTTTCCAATACTTCATTTAAGGCATTTGATGCTCCTGTAACAAAAAAGCCGCCCAATGCTAACACTACTATATCTACCCAGCCAGCAGATAGGCCAGAAGCAATCACAAAAGAACCTACTGCAGTTAATACCACAATTAAGGTAAGGTTTACCTTTACCAGCTGTGCATAGTCACTGACTTTAGAAGGAGTAGATTCTAACGTTTTTACTCCTGCTTTTGTAGAATTTGATATTTGACTAGTGGGACTCTTCAAGTTTTTCTTCTTCTGTTAGTGGTACATATTGCGGTACAAACTCAATACCGTTTTTTCCATAATCATAAGGCCATCTGTGTACAGTAGGAATCTTTCCTTCCCAGTTACCATGCCCCGGTTCAATTTCAGTGGTCCATTCGAGTGTATTTGACCCATAGGGATTTTTTACGATTTGCTTCCTTCCCTTATTCATACTATAGAAGAAATTTACAACAAAGAGTATACTGGCTCCAAAAGTGATAATTGCAGCTATGGTAATGAATTGATTCATTGCTGTAAACTGCTCAAATGCCTCAAAAGAATCAAATCTATAATATCTTCTGGGGACTCCTGCCATTCCGAGATAGTGCATTGGCCAAAAGATTGCATAAGCGCCAACAATGGTCAACCAAAAATGAATCTTACCCAAAGTTTCATTCATAAATCTGCCAAACATTTTTGGAAACCAATGATAGATTCCCGAAAACATTCCAAACATTGCTGCAACACCCATAACAATATGAAAGTGGGCTACCACGAAATATGTATCATGCATTTGAATATCAATAGCAGAGTTGCCAAGAAATATACCTGTCAAGCCTCCAGAGATGAACATTGAGATAAATCCTATGGCAAACATCATGGCTGTATTTAGCCTTATTTTTCCGCCCCAAAGCGTAGTAATCCAATTAAAGACTTTTACAGCCGAGGGAACTGCTATGATCAAAGTGAAAATCACAAAGAAATTTGAAAGGAATGGGTTTACACCCGCCATAAACATATGGTGTGCCCATACAATAAAAGATAAAAAAGCTATGGCAAGCATAGAGTAAACCATTGCTTTGTACCCAAATATTGGTTTTCGAGCATGTACAGATAGTACTTCTGACACTATACCCATAGCTGGGAGAATGATAATATATACCTCTGGGTGGCCTAAAAACCAAAACAAGTGCTGATATAAGATAGGGCTGCCACCTACATAGTCTAATGCTTGACCATTAATAAATATATCGCTTAGGTAAAAACTGGTTCCCAATCCTCTGTCGAATATTAAAAGAAAAAATCCGGATGCCAAAACTGGAAACGAAAGAAGAGCAATGATAGCTGTAATAAAGAAAGCCCATATAGAAAGAGGCATTCTCCACAAGCTCATTCCTTTTGTTCTTAGATTTAATACAGTTGTGATATAGTTAACACCTCCTAAGAGTACAGAAACTACAAAAAGGACTAAACTCACCAGCCACAAAGTCATACCACCTGCAGACCCTGAAGATGCCTGTGGCAATGCACTCAGTGGAGGATAGGCTGTCCAACCTCCTGAGAATGGTCCAGTGTTTAGGAATAGTGAATAAAACATAACTGCTCCTGCTAAAAAGAAGAACCAGTAGGAGAGCATATTGAGAAATGGAGATGCCATATCCCTTGCCCCCAACTGAAGTGGAATTAAAAGATTTGAAAATGTTCCGCTTAATCCTGCCGTTAATACAAAGAATACGATTATGGTCCCGTGCATGGTCACCAATGCATAATAAAATTGAGGATCTAAGGTGCCTATTCCAGTTTGTTCATTTAATAATATCCATCTTCCTAAAATAGGTCTAAGCCAGCTTAAACTTTCTTCTGGAAAACCCAATTGCAATCTAAATACAATTGACATACCAGCACCAATAATAGCCCAGAATATCCCTGTTATTAAAAATTGTCTGGCAATTATTTTATGATCCATACTGAATATATATTTGAATATAAATCCAGCTTGATACTTATCACCATGATGATGCTCATGAAAATGATCATCATAACCATCCTCTTTGATCAACTGCTCTTCGTCGTATGTAATTACATTTGCCATAGTGGTTATATCTTATTATTTGAAGTAATTCTCATTTCTATGCGTCTGTAATTTTGACGCCCTTCTGTGGTCTCATTAGTATCCGAAGGTCGTTTAGAGCCATACCCCAATTCCGACAATCGGCTCGGAGAAATGCCATTATCAGTAAGATACTTGACTACACTTTTTGCCCTTTCTGATGATAGTATCATATTACTGCCTACATCTCCTGTACTATCCGTATGTCCAGAAATTTCAATTGTCACTCCTTTATTTTTTGAAAGAATATTCACGATATTTTCTAGCTCATATTTACTATTATCTTTTAAGAAAGCTGATCCAGTTTCAAAAAATAGATTGGTCAATTTTATAGTGCTTTCAAAATCATTGTTAGAAATGGCTCTTTGTATTTCATCTCCCAATTCTTTTGATCTTTGTTTTGTTTCTATAGGAAGTAACATTCCTTTAAATGGATCATCATCAGTATTTCGGATGGTGGACATGTAGTAAGATGATTGCTCATTAATCCAGACTTCATATTCTTCTTCTGAAACAACTCTTAAAACTCTTCGCATAGAATAATGCCCTTTTCCACATAATTCTGCACAGGCCAATTCATAATTAAACATTTCCCATCGTTGAGGCCCTGAAGGGTCTTCGTCATCATAAGGAACTTGATACTCTGGTGTGTCCTTTAGATTATTACGATACTCTTCTGTAGTCAATGTAGGTGTGAATACAAAGTAAGTCGGGAGACCAGGAATGGCATCCATTTTAACCCTAAAATGTGGTAAATAAAAATTGTGTAACACATCTTTGGCAATAATACGCACCCTCACTTTTTTATTCACAGGTAAAAGAAACTCCCCTGAAACGTGGATGTCGTCAATATTCTTTTCATCCTTCCAGTCTTGCCCTAAAGGGTTATTGGCAGGTTTAATCATCTTATAATCTCGGGTTCCCAACTTATTATCGGCACCAGGATATCTTATTTCCCAAAGGAACTGTGATCCTGTGGCTTCTATTTCAATATAATCATCTCCAGCTTCTACATCAAACATAATTTCATTCCATGCAATTAAGCCCTGAACCACTAAAATGGCCATTACTACTGCTGGTACACCTGTCCAGATTAATTCAAGTCTATTACTATGAGAAAAGAAGGTAGCTTTTCTTCCTGGTTTATCTCTGTACTTATATGCATACCAAAATGTAAGAATGTGCGTAATAATAAAAACAGGCACTGTGAATATCAATGTAGTATTAAACAGAGTATCTAAGGTGCCTCCATGAGCTGAGGCCGATAAATGAGGCCCATAGCCCAACATCGCATCTTTGTAATACCACGCAGATGCAACACAAGCCACCAAAAAGACAATCATAAAAATAACCATCCATACAGCTGAACTTTCGTTACTCCTTCTTTGCACCTCTTCTTCGCCTCTAATCTTAGCTGCTAGATCAGTAACTTTACCAATCTGAACAGCTATAACAGCGATTAAAACAAGAATACCTATTATTAAAAAGCCGATCATTAAAATATATTTTAAACGTGGTGATTCAAACTCTCCGAGATATACGGATCATTAGTAGGCACCAATCGAGATTTTGACAAAACAGTAGATATAACATATAAAAACAGGCATAAAAATCCTATGAATGTTCCTATTTCTAAAAGTCCTGGAAGAGTGAACCCTGATACAAAATTAGATGCATGCTCTACGGCATGCCCCCCAAGCTCATGTCCATGTTCACCTACAGATTCATGGCTATTCCCATGATTCCCGCCACCCATTTCATGAGCGGTATGCAATGCTCCTGGTTTGATCATCAAAAAGAAATCTATCCAATGTCCAAAAATCACCAATAGCGCAACAAAACTTAAAGAACCAAATTTTCTCTTTGTATCATTTCTCATCAATATGAAAAATGGAAGTATGAAATTCATTGCTAAGTTAGACCAAAACAATACTGGATAATTCAGGTGTCTCTCTTGAAAATACACTGTCTCTTCACCAATGTTAGCATACCATATGAGCATGTATTGAGAAAACCATAAGTAGGCCCAAAATATACTAAATCCAAATAAGAATTTACCCAAATCATGAATGTGCTCAGTACTTACATTTTCATAATAACCTTGGCCTTTTAAATATACCAAAACAAGGATTGTCATTGCTATCATGGTTACAAAAAAACTTGCCCCACAATACCAAGCAAACAATGTGCTGTACCAATGTGCATCTATAGACATCACCCATTGCCATATCACCAGTGTCAAGGTAAATCCAGCCAATGGCAAAAATGCTGCTGCCCAAACTCTTAATCTATGATGTATTTTAAAATCAGGATCACCATTAGTATCTTCTTTTATTGACAAACTTCTCATTTTCCAAATGAAGAAAAACCAAATACCTGGAACAACTACTGCACTAATGAAATACCACGTTGTGTTAAGAAATCCAGATTTTCCGCTTAATATTTTATCGTTGACCACAGATTCTGTATCGGCCCAATGGTACAAATTATGCCATCCAAATTTAACGCCCAAAAACACTATGAATATTAATCCTATTCCCACGATTAAGAACATGCCAAAAGCTTCCCATACTCTTTTAAACATAGATGACCATCCTGCCCATGCTGTGATGCAGATAGAATAAAAGAATACGGCCATAAAAGATACACCTGTAAAGAATACAGAATTATGTAAAAAGTTAGACCAAAATCTGGTATGAAATGCATCATCAATCATATACACCCATACAAGACAAGCTATACCTAAGACTATGCCTGAAAGGAGTAAATTTCTTTGTTTATTCGATACTACGTATGTGTTCATCTTCTAACCTAAAAATTATTAATGATGAGATTTATCTTCATGGTCATCATGATCTACATGATTGGCCTCATCCATATGTTCGTCTTCAGTGTGCACAGCCATTTTACCAGCTGGTCTATCCACACTATTCAATGTATTTTCTAATTGGTTATAAGTCAATTTCAGACTTTTTGCCTGTAGAGATCTGATATAATGAATAACTTGCCATCTTTCTTGAAAAGACAATTTATCGGTATATCCTCCCATCATATTTTTACCATATACTATAGCATGATAATATCTCCCATTAGAAGAGTTAATAAACTCCTCTAAGATCATATTAGCAGGTTGTACCGGATACTTTCCACCTTCATCAAATTTTGCAGGATTGGCATCCCTTACTAAATAACCCAGTCCATCGCCATTTTCTCCATGACATATTCCACAGTAAATGTTATAAAGTTCTTTGCCCGAAGCAAGTCCATTCTCAGTTATAGGATAAGGATTAATAATAATTTCTGTGATTGCCCTCAACCTTTCTTCTTCAGTATCATTGTAATAATAAGGTACACTTCCATTGGGTGTAAAACCAATTCCTGATGTAGTGTTATTTGCATTTATATTTCCGGCAAAGCCTCTAGGTATTGTCCCATTCACTGGCTGACGAGGCAATGCATAAGAATAATATTCTTCCTCTGTTCCCCAAGTATTATTGTAGTAATAGTTGTAGTAATTGGCTTCATAGGCAATACTATGAGACATATCTGGCATATATTCACTTCCAGTCACATTACCCCCTGGCTGCTGGCATGCAGATAAATACATCAGAGCTACAAATATGAATGGTACCGTTATTTTTTTTATTAATGACATTCTCTACTTCTTATATGTGCTTATTGTCAACTTGAGAAGCACCAGTTTCTTTAAAAAATGCTTTGGCATCTGAGTTACTCACATGAAAGGTATCAAATGCAATACAAAATTTATCATCAGTGATTCGATCATGCAAATATGGATTAGTAATTCCTGGACCCAGTCCATTTATGATATAGAAGGTAACAGTCATACCTACGGCGGCAAAAAGCACGGTCAACTCAAAGGTAATTGGTATAAAAGCTGGGACTGACCAATACGGCTTACCACCGAAAATAATAGGCCAATCTTTAGTAAAGATCCACGTCATTCCTAAAAATGCTGTGAGGGTACCTAAAAGGCCATATATAAATCCTGCGATATGGAGTCGAGTTTCTTCAAGCCCTAATAATGGATCTAATCCATGTACTGGAAAAGGGCTGAACACATCAAAAATATCCATGTGCTTCTCATTGGCTTGCTTGACAGCAGACAGTAAATCTGTCTCGTCATCATACAGCCCGAAAATCAAATCTTTATTTCTTTCTACCATCTTTCTTGCTTAATGTGTGTCGTGTGCTGTTGCAGTATGAGTGACATAAGATTTATTTTGCTCTACGGCTTTTGAAAAGTCACTTTGTATACGATCATTGTGTTCTTTATTTACCTTTACGTATTGGTCTCCAGCTGACTTTAATATGCTTTTCACTTCTGCTATTGCTACTACTGGGGCAACTCTTGTAAAAAGTAAAAATAAAGTAAAGAATAAACCCAATGTTCCCAAAAAGATTCCTATTTCTACCCAAGAAGGAACATAAAAACTCCAACTAGATGGTAAGTAGT